>NZ_JBKEVC010000002.1:0-257757 GCF_056356895.1 Bifidobacterium sp. LH_424 | reverse complement strand
TCAAGACCGGGCTGGACGCGTACATCGTCCACTGGAACACCAAACGACGCCAGAAACGACTCGGGGGACACACCCCGGAGGAATTCCGGAACATGTCCCCCACAGCCTGATCAGGTACCCTTAATAAACCACGTCCAGCAATCGGGGCGCAGTTCAGTCAGAGGGGGCCTAGTGTCAGAGGGAACCTACTTGGTGACGGGTTCGGCGGTGTCGCCGTTGCCTGAACCGGTGCCGCTGTCGGAACCGGAACCGGAGCCGGTTCCGGAGCTCGAGCTGGAGCTCTGCGTGGTGAGCGTGATCGTCGCGCCCTTGTCAGCCTGGCCGGCGGCCGGGTTCTGCGAGGTCACCTTGTCGCTCGTGCCGGTCGAACCGGACTGCGTGACAGTGAAGCCGAGCGCCTCCAGCTGGGCCTTGGCGGCCGAATACGTCTGACCGGTCACGTCCGGCACCGTCACCTGCTCCTTGCCCCTCGACACGACGACCGTGACCGCGGAGCCCTGCGCGACGGACGAGCCCGAACCCGGGTTGACGCTCATCACCGTGCCGGCGGCGATCGTGTCCGAATACTCCTCGGTGATCGTCACGGTGAAGCCGAGCGACTGCAGCGAGGCGACCGCGGCGTCCTTGGCCTGGCCGACGATGCCGTCCGGGACCTTCGTCATGCCGGAGGAGACGTACAGCTGGATCGCTGTGCCCTTCGGCTGCGAGGTGCCGGCCGCCGGATCGGTGCGCGTCACCGCGCCCTGCTCGATGTCGGCGCTGTTCTCGGACTGCACGCTGGACAGGACCTTGAACCCGGCCTTCTCCAGCGCGGCCTTCGCCTCCGACTGGGACATGCCCTTCACGTCGGGCACGGTCACGCTCTGCGGGCCGGCGGAGAACCACACCTTCACGGTGGAGCCCTTGGTCGCCTTCGTGCCGCCCTCCGGGCTCTGCTTGGTGAACGTGCCCTCCGGCTCGGTCGAATCGTTGTCGATCATCGCCTGGAACTGGAAGCCGGCCGCCTCGATCGTCGACTTGGCGCGGTCCTTCGTCATCGCGGAGGTGATCGTCGGCACGGTCGCGGTCTGCGAGACCGTCTTCTCGCCGCCCATCGCGAAGAACACGGCGATGAGGATCGCGACGACGACCAGGCCGCCGATCACCGAACCGAGGATGATCTTCTTCTTCCGCTTCGCCTTCGCGGCGGCCTCGCGCTGCGCGGCGCGCGAGCGGGCGGCGGCCGCGGCGGTCTGCTGGCCGGCGCCGACGGCCGCCGGCACCTGGTCGAACTGACCGGTCACCGGATTGAACGCCTGCGTCGAATTCTTGTCGTTCGGGTTGAGCGGCACGGTGGCGGCGTCCTGCTCGGCCTGCTTGCGCGCCTTCATGTTCGCCAGATCGGTGAGCGGGTTGAACGCGGCGGCCACCGGCACGCCGCCGTTCATGTACGTGAGGATGTCGTTCTTGAAGTCGGCGGCCGTCGCGTAACGGTTCTGACGGTCCTTCGCCATCGCCTTCGCGCAGATCGAATCCCACATCTTCGGCAGGCCCGGAACGACGGCGGACGGCGGCGTCGCCACCTCGGAGACGTGCTGGTAGGCGATCGCCACCGCTGAATCGCCGGTGAACGGCGGACGGCCGGTGAGCATCTCGTACAGCACGCAGCCGGCCGAATACAGGTCGGAGCGCATGTCGACGGTCTCGCCGCGCGCCTGCTCGGGGGAGAGGTACTGCGCGGTGCCGACCACGCCCTGCGACTGGGTCATCGTGGCGGCGGAATCGTCGAGCGCGCGGGCGATGCCGAAGTCCATGACCTTGACCATGCCCTGCTCGGAGATCATGATGTTGCCGGGCTTGATGTCGCGGTGGATCACGCCCATGCGGTGCGAGTACTCGAGCGCGTTGAGCACGCCGAGCATCACCTGTTCGGCGTCGCGCTGGCTCAGGGCGCCGTTCACGCGGATGATGTCGCGCAGCGTCTGGCCCTTCACGTACTCCATGACGAGGTACGGCAGGCGCTCGGGCTGGCCGTTCTCGGAGATCACCGTCTCCTCGCCGGAATCGTAGATGTTGACGATGTTCGGATTGTTCATCTGCGCGACCGAATGCGCCTCGCGGCGGAACCGCTTGAGGAAGATCTCGTCGTTGGCGAGGTCGGCGCGCATGATCTTGATGGCGACGGTGCGGCCCAGTCGCGTGTCCGTGGCGACGTGCACCTCGGCCATGCCGCCACGACCCACCAGCTGTCCCAGCTGGTAGCGGCCCTGGGCGAGAGAAGAGGGCATGTTGCTCATTGCTGCTCCTTCCAAAGCGTCTGCTGGTCCGTGCCGGCGGCACGCCTGTCAGGCGACGAGACGAGGGGAATGTGCGGGGTGCTGGCGATCCTGCGCGGCAGGCGCCTCCCCGTGGTGATGGTGGCGTCGTTGAGCTCGGTCTGCTGGTCGAGCAGGCGGCGTTCGATGCGCGCGAGCGTGCGCGAGACGACGAGCGCGTCCTTCGGGCGGTCGAGCGGGTCCTTGGCGAGCATCGACATGACGAATTCGCGCAGCTGCACGTCGACCGTGTCCGGCAGCGGCGGCACCGGGTCGTTCACATGCGCGGCCGCGATGTCGACGGGCGTCGCGCCGGTGAACGGGCGGTGCCCGCACAGGCCCTCGTAGGCGACCACGCCGAGCGAGTAGATGTCCGACTGCGGCGTGGCCTGCTGGCCCTGCGCCTGCTCGGGGGAGATGTACTGCGCGGTGCCGACGACCATGCCGTCCTGCGTGATCTGCTCCTGGTTCGTCGAATAGGAGACGCCGAAGTCGGTGATCTTCACCTCGCCGTTGTCCGCGACCATGATGTTCGCGGGTTTCACGTCGCGGTGGATCACGCCGTGGCTGTGCGCGACGAACAGGCCGCGCGCGGTCTGGATGAGGATCGGCAGCAGCTCCAGCGGGTCCATCGCGCCCTTCTCGTGGAAGATGTCGGCGAGGGACTTCGACGGCACGTACTCCATGATGAGGAACCCGATGCCGTCATGCTCGTAGTATTCGAACAGCGCGGCGATGTTCGGGTGCGCGAGGTTCGCGGAATTGTGCGCCTCGGCGCGCAGACGGCGAAGCTTCGCCTCCGCGTTCGTCAGGTCCGAGCGCAGCGCCTTGATGGCGACCGGGCGGCCGAGCTGGATGTCCCAGCCCTTCCACACCTCGCCCATGCCGCCCTTCGCGATGCGCGAGTCAAGGCGGTATCGGCGATGGATCAGCTGTCCTTCGATCAGTTTCATTGCTTGAGCGCCTCCTCGAGTACGGAGCGGAAGATCGGGCCGGCGGAGGTGATGCCGTATCCGGTGGTGTTGTGGACGACGACGGCGATCGCGATCTTCGGGTCGTCGGCGGGGGCGAAGCCCATCACCCACGCGTCGATCGCGCTGTTGTCGGCACCGATCTGCGCGGTGCCGGTCTTCGCCGCCACGCTCACGCCGGTCGGGGCGAGCGTCGGGGAATCCTTCGTGACGACCGCCTGCATCATCTGCGTGAGCTTGTTCGCCGTGTCCGAGCTGAACGGTTCGGACATCGTCGAGGCCTTCGTCTCGGACAGCACGGACAGGTCGCTGGCGCGCACGCGGTCGACGAGCGTGGGCCGCATCAGCGTGCCGTCGTTCGCGATCGCGGCGGCGATCATCGCGTTCTGCAGCGGCGTCTCGGTGACGTCGCCCTGGCCGATCGAGGCGAGTGCGAGCTTGTCGTCGGTCATCGACGTCGGGAAGTTCGAGGCTACGGCCTTCATCGGGGAGCCGGTCGATTCGGTGCCGTCCACGACGATCGAGCTGCCGAAGCCGAGCTTCGTGGCCATGTCGGCGATCTTGTCCTGGCCGAGCGCGACGCCGAGCTGGGCGAACGCCGTGTTCGACGAGTAGGCGAGGGCGTCCTCGAAGCTGATCGTGCCGTTCGAGCCGTTCGCTTGGTATTCGACGTTGGTGAGGTCGGTGACCGTGCCGGGCAGCGTGTAGCTCGCGCCGGCCGGGATCTGCGTGTCCGTCTGGTACTGGCCGGTCTCGAGCGCGGTGGCCGCCACGACGGTCTTGAACGTCGATCCGGGCGGGAACAGCTGGCTGGTCGCGTTGTTGAGCATCGGATTGTTCGGATCCTGCGTGAGGTTCGCGTAGTTCGTGGTCAGCGTCTTGCCGTCATGCGTGGTGAGCAGGTTCGGGTCGTAGCTGGGCGTCGACACCATCGCGAGGATGCGTCCGGTCTTCGGTTCGATCGCGACGACCGAGCCGGACTGGCTGCCGAGCGCGTTGTACGCGGCCTGTTGCAGGCCCGTGCTGATCGACGTCTCGATGTTCGCGCCCTTGTTCTCGGACCCGGTGAGCGTCGACTTGATGCGCTGCCAGAACAGGCTGTCCGATTCGCCGGAGAGCAGCGAGTTGCGCGACGCCTCGATGCCGCGGTCGGCGCGCTGGCTGATCGAGAAGTAGCCGGTCACGGGCGCGTACAGCGGGCCGTTCGCGTAGGAGCGCTGGTATTTGAACGCGTCGTTCGACGGATTCGATTGCGCGAGCACCGTGCCGTCGGAGGCGAGAATCGAGCCGCGCGGCGCGCCGAACTCATGGTAGAGGGCGCGCGAGTTGCGCGTGTCCGTGTTGAGCTCGGTCGCGCGGATCGCGGTGATGATCGTCGTCGACAGGCCGAGGATAGTGAACAGCACGATCACGGCGGTGAACAGCTGGCGGAGGGTCTTGTTCATCGGGCACCTCCCTGCGCGGCGCGTGCGGTCCGCTCGGCGCGCGAGGCACGGCCGCCGCGGCCGGAATGTGCGCCATGGGCGGCGTGCGAGGCGTGGCGTTCGCGCTCGGCGTCGGCCTCGTCGGAGGCCGCGCGCTCGACCTTGCGTTCCTTGAGCTCATGGTCGCGCAGCACGGCCATCGCCTCGAACTGGAACGTCTCGGAATCGGTGTCCGGTGCGGGCTTGTTCGCCGAGTTCGAGATGATGAGCAGCAGCGTCGCGAGGATGTAGTTCGCGATGAGCGACGAGCCGCCGGCCGCCATGAACGGCAGCGTGAGGCCGGTCAGCGGGATGACGAGCGTGATGCCGCCGACCACGGTGAACACCTGGAACGCCATCGTGAACACGAGACCGGAGGCGAGCAGCTTGCCGAAGCCGTCCTTGATCTTCATCGCGGTGATGAAGCCGGAGGCGATGATGATGATGTACAGCACGAGCACGCCCATGCAGCCGACGAGACCCATCTCCTCGCCGACGGAGGCGTAGATGTAGTCGGAGTTCGCGAACGGCGTGAGATTCGGATGCCCCTGGCCGAGGCCGGTGCCGAGCATGCCGCCGGAGGCGAGGCCGAACAGGCCGGTCACGATCTGGTAGGAGCCGCCGTACGCGCGGTTGTACAGTGCGTTGTCGAACGGATGCAGCCAGGCCTCCACGCGGGCGCCCACATGGCTGAACAGGCTCGCGGCGAGCACCGCGCCCGCGGCGAACGCGATGAAGCCGATGACGATCCAGCTCAGACGGCCGGTCGCCACGTACAGCATCGCGACGAACATCGCGAAGAACATCAGCGAGGTGCCGAGATCGTGCTGCATGATGAGCACGCCCATCGCGGCCACCCACACGATGATGATCGGGCCGAGGTCCTTGATGCGCGGCAGCTGCAGGCCGAGCACCTTCTTGCCGCCGACGGCCAGCTGGTCGCGGTGGTCGAACAGGTACGCGGCGAAGAAGAACGCGAGGAACAGCTTGGCGAACTCGCCCGGCTGGATCTGCCCGAGGCCGGGGATGCGGATCCAGATGCGCGCGCCGTTGATCTCCTGGCCGAGGCCGGGCAGCATCGGGGAGAGCAGCAATACGAGGCCCACCACCATGCTCACGTACGAGAAGCGGCGCAGCACGCGGTAGTCGCGCAGGCCGATGACGAGCGCCGCGCACAGCACGATCGCCACGCATACGAACATGATCTGGCGCAGCGCCACCGCGGACTCGTTCTCATGGTCGATACGCGCGATCATCACGACGCCGATGCCGGTGAGCAACAGCACGCACGGCTGGATCACCTGGCTCGCATACGGCTGGAACCGGTCCACGAGGATCCAGAAGACGAGCGACAGCACGCCGGCCGCGCCCAACGCCATCAGATACTCGGACGGGAACGAGCCGTCGACGCGCATGAACATCTGGTAGAACGCGATGCCGCAGATCGCGAACGACGCGAGCAGCAGCGCGATCTGACGGAGACGGAGGACGATCATCACTGGTCCCCGCCTTCCTTCTCCATCGTCTTCAACTCGTCACGGATCAGCTTGACATGGTCCTGAGCCTCGCTCAGGCTGTCGCGCACGATGCCCTGCTGCAACTCGGTGCGCCACGTGGCGGGCAGCTTGCTCACCTGGATCGACGTGCGCTCCACCTCGTGCGACAGTTCGAGGCCGGCGAGGTTCGTGGGCACGCCCTGATAGATCGCGACGACGCCGTCCGCCTCGCCGACGTAGTACTTCGACTGGCTGTAGCGGTACGCGCCGTACACGCCGCCCGCGATCGCGGCGAGCAGCGCGACGATCGCCACGACGAGCGCGACGCGGCGCCGCCGGCGGCGGTCGTGCTCGGTCCTGCGCTGTTCGACCTTCTCCTCGCGGATCGCCTGCTTGACGGCCGGATCGTTCGGATCGGTCGTGACTTCGCCATCGCTCTTCTTGACGACCGGGATCTCGCCCGTGTCCGGATTGCGGCGTTCGCCCGCCTCCTCGCGCACGATGGACGGCTGGGCGACGCGCGGCGCCTCCTCGCGCTGGCCCGCGCCGGAGGCCGCGTCGTGCGCCTCCTGCGTGAGCGCGGCCGCGCGACGGGCCGGAGAGCCGTCGTCGCGCAGCGCGGGGGCCGTCGCGACCGGCTCGTTGACGATGTCGGCGAGCGGCTCGAGGCTGGCGCTCGCGGCACCGCCGACGAGCGGCGTCTGCTGGGGGAGCGCGAACGCGTGCGCGTCGAGCGCGAGCGTCGCGTCGCCGATCACGGCGGTCACGTTGTCGGTGCTGCCGGCGCGCAACGCCATCGAGACGAGACGTTGGGCACATTCGGCCGGATCGGACAGTTCCGTCATCGTCTCGGCGATCGTGGAGTCCTCGAGCACGCCGCACAGACCATCGGAGCACAGCATCCAGCGGTCGGCCGGATGCGCCTTGAGGATCGCGATGTCCGGATGCGGGTCGATGTCGAAGTCGCCGAGCACGCGCATCACGACGTTGCGTTGCGGATGGTTCTTCGCCTCCGAGGCGGTGATGCGGCCCGTGTCGATGAGATGCTGGACGTAGCTGTGGTCCTGCGTGGCGCGGCTCAGCACGCCGTCGCGCAGCAGGTAGGCGCGGGAGTCGCCGATGTGCGCGAGCACCCACCAGCCGTCGACGAGCGCGACGGTGGTCACGGTGGTGCCCATGCCGGCGAGCTTGCGTTCGCGGCGGGCCTTGCCGACAATCGCGTCGTGCGCGGCCATCACCGAGGTCTCCATCATCGAGGCGACGGAGGCGACGTCGTCGGTCACGTCGTCGCGTTCGATGTGCGCGAGCGAGCGGATGGCGATCGTCGAGGCGGTGTCGCCGCCCGCGTGGCCGCCCATGCCGTCGCAGATCGCGATGAGATGCTCGCCGGCGAACGAGGAATCCTGGTTGTTCGCGCGCACGGTGCCCACGTCGGAGACGGTGGTCGAGCACAGGAAGAGCTTCTGGTCGGCGGCGTCGGCGTCAGTCGCGGCGGAGGTGCCGGTGCCGGTATCGACGGTGTCGGGGTCGCCGGAGCCGTCGGCGTCGCCGATCATGTCGTCCATGTCGTCGCCGGCGGGGGCCGCATAGCCGTCGTCGGCGACGACCGCGTCCGGGGTCGGTTCCGGATTCGGGTTCACGACGATCGGCGTGGTGGTCTGCGTATCCCGTGCGCTGACGGGCATCGCCTGGGTGGCCTGCTCGTCCTGCTCGGGCGCGCGCCCGGCGGACTGCTGCGGCAACGGCGTGGTGGGCGACTGGTCGGCGGATCCTGTCATGGATGCATCACCTCAGCTCGAAAGTAGTGGCGCCGATGCGCACGGGCACACGGGCGGGAAGTACGGTTGGCACGGTCAGACGCTGGCCGTTGACGACGGTTCCGTTGGTGGAGCCGAGATCCTCGATCGCCCACTGGCCGGACAGCGGATCGGCGTACACGCGGGCGTGATGCGAGGAGACGAATTCGTCGTCGAGCACCACGGTGTTCGACGCGGCGCGGCCGAGGGTGATCGCCTCGCCGGTCAACGGCACCGAGGAACCGGCCAACGGGCCGTCGATGATGACCAGCAGCGTCGGCCCCTGGGACGTGCCGCCGGCGGCGGCGGGGGTGGTGGCACGCGGCGCCGCCGGCTTGGGCGCGCTCGTGCGCGGCGTCTCGCCGGAGGGCGCCACGACGGGCGCGCCGCCCGTCACCGGGACGGCGGGCGCGGCGGCCTTGCGCGCGGCATGGCGCTCCTTGCGACGACGCGAACGCGAGGGACGCGGACTGAAGGACTCGATGTCCTTGTGCAAAGAACGCACGGCGAACCACGCGAACACCCACAGCAGAATCAGGAATCCATACTTGAGCAGTGCGAATGTCAGTTCGGTCATGCGGTTTCGACCTTAATCTCTACGGAGACCCCTGCGGGGCCTCCACGGATCTTCACGCCGTGGGGCGCGTCACTCCTGCTCCTGGGAGGACGCCCAGTAGAGGATGCGCGTGCGGCCGATCGTGATGGTGTTGCCGTCCAGCAGCGTGGCGGCGGGCACCTGATGGCCCTCGACGTACGTGCCGTTCGTGGAGCCGAGATCGCGGGCGATCACGCCGTTCGGGGTGATGTCGATCTCGAGATGCTTGCGGGAGATGCCCGGGTCGTCGATGACGATGTCGCAGCCGGAGCCGCGGCCCAGGATCGTCTTGTCCTTGGTGAGCAGGTACTGGCTGCCGTTGATCTCCAGCAGCGGGCTGTCCTGGTTCTGGTCGGTGGTGGTGACCGGCACCGCGTTGCCCTGCACCGAGGCGGAGGTCAGCTTGAAGCTGCCCTTGCTCAGGTCGAGGTCCTCCTCGAAGATCACGACCACCGGGCCGACGAACGCGTAGTGCTGGGTGCGCGCGTAGTTCGTCAGGTTGTCGGCCAGTTCGTCGGCGAGGGTCTCGCTGCCCCACTGCTCGATGCGGTCGAAGTCGGGCGTGCTCAGCTTGAAGCGGTATTCGTTCGGGGCGACCGTGCGGTCGCGGCCCACAGGCATGGCCTCGTTGTCGATCTCGCGCTCAAGTGCGCTGGACAGGTCGACGGGCTGCAGATCCTTGGAGCCGAACTTCGAGAACACTCCGTTCACTGCGCCTTCCACGCTTTTCTCAAAACGGTCGAGAACGCTCATAGTCATCCCTTTCTATCCTTGACTAGTGTACGCAGGGGTTGGAACGGGCCATATTTCACGCGTCGATACTTGCAAAAGCAACAAATCACGGCGTGTTCCGGGCTCGACGCCATGCCATTTTAGGGCTGATTCCCCACTTGGTCGCCTGCCGTGGCCTCCGCGCGAAGACGGGTATCGTGGGCGGCATGAGTGTTATCGATGATTTCCCCCGCGCGAAGGCGCGCACCCTGCGGTTCACCTGCGGCGCCCCGCGTTCCGCCACGGCGATCGGCGACGGTTCCGAAGCCCTGTTCCTGCGTTCCGACGGCCCCGAGGATCTGGTGACCACCCTGTGGCTCAGCTGGTTCGACGCGGACGGCCGCCACCACGAGACGAAGCTCGCCGACCCGCGCGACCTGCTCGGCGCGGGCGCGGACAGCGAGGACGTCCCGGCCGAGGAGAAGGCCCGCCGCGAGCGCGCCCGCGAAGGCGGCGCCGGCATCGTCTCCTATTCGGTGTGCGCCGACGGCGACCGCGTCGTGTTCACGATCAACGGCCGTCTGTATCTCACCGAAATCGACTGGGGCGACGATGCGGAGGAAGGCGACGCGGAGGGGGCCGACGGCCACGCCGCCGCGCCGGACGTCGCCACGCGCGAGCTCGCCGGCGCATGGCTCGACGAGGACCCGGCGCTGTATACGCCGGTCCTCAACCCGCGCATCAGCCCGGACGGCGAGCACGTGCTGTACACCACCGGCGAGCGGCTCATGCTCGTCGACATCGGCGACTGGCCGGATGAGGACGTCGTCGACGCCGCCGAAGACGACGACTACGAGCCGCTCGACGACCGCGTGACCGCGATCTACGGCGTCTCCGTCGAGGACGAGGACGGCAACCCGGCCGAGAACACGTGGCGGATCGGCCTCGCCGAATTCGTCGCCGGCGAGGAGATGAACCGCTACGACGGCTTCTGGTGGGCGCCCGATTCGCGCCACGTGCTTTTCGAATCCTTCGACACCGCCGACGAACCCACCTGGTACATCGCCGATCCGGCCGACCCGGAACAGCCGGCCGCGGGCCGCCGCTACCCGCGCGCGCTCACCCGCAACGCCGACGTCTACCTGACCGCGCTCACGCTCGACTTCGACGCGGACGGACGCTACACAGGCATCCTCGCGAACGCCGACGTCGACTGGGACAACGAATCCTACGAATACGTGGCCGCCGTACGCTGGACGCGCGGCCACGACCCGATCGTGCTCGTCCAGAACCGCCGTCAGACGCGCGACCAGGTGCTCCAGGTCACAGTCGCGCGCCCGACCGCCGACCATCCGTTCGGCTCCACCCACGTGATGGAGGAGCACGCGAACGACCAGTGGATCGACCTCGTCGCCGGCACGCCCGCGCTCACGCCCGACGGACGGCTCGTCAGCGCGTGGAACGACATGGCCGGCGACACGAACCGGCTCACCGTCGACGGCCACGCGTTCACGCCGCTCGGCTGGAACGTGCGCACCGTGCTCGACGTGACCGACGACGACGTGCTCGCCGTCGTCCAGCACGACGCCCGCAGCTTCGACGTGGTGAGCCTCGGCTACGACGGTTCGATGACGCCGGTCACGACGACGACCGGCGTGTGGACCGCGTCGCGCGCCGGACGCGGCATCGTCGTCACCGGCCGTTCGATGGCCGCCCCCGGCGTCACGATGGAACACGCGCTGACCGCCGGGCTCCCCCTGACGAGGGAGCTGTCGGCGAAGCCGACTGAGGGAGAGACCACGGTCGGAGCCGCCTCCGTCCGCCTGACCGCGACCATCGCGAACCACGCCGCCGAACCCGGATTCACGCCGAACGTGACGTTCACGCGGCTCGGCGAGCATCGCCTGTACACGGCGATTGTCGCGCCGTCCGCCGGAAGCTCGTACGCGCACGCCGCGCAACTGCCCGTGCTGATGAAGCCGTACGGCGGCCCCGGATTCCAGCAGGTCGTCGCCGCGCAGTCCTTCTACTGGGACGCGCAATGGTGGGCCGACCAGGGCTTCCTCGTCGTCACCGCGGACGGCCGCGGCACCACCGGCCGCGGCCCGCGCTGGGACCGCGAGATCTTCGAGAATATGAAGGACGTGACCCTCGCCGACCAGATCGAAGCCGTGCACGCCCTGCCCGACGCCGTCGCCGCGCTCAACGCGGCGCAGCAGGTGGATGCCGCGGCGCCGATCCCCGCGCCGGACCTCGACAAGGTCGCGATGATCGGATGGTCGTACGGCGGATTCCTCTCCGCGCTCGCCGTGCTCGACGCCCCCGACGTGTTCGCCGCCGCCTGCGCCGGCGCGCCGCCCACCGACTGGACGCTCTACGACACCCACTACACCGAGCGCTACCTCGGCCTCGACCCGGCCGTGTACGAACGCAACTCGATCATCGCGGACGCGCCGAAACTGCGCCGCCCGCTCATGATCATCCACGGATTCGCCGACGACAACGTGACCATCGCGCACAGTCTGCGCCTCTCCCAGGCGCTGATGGCCGCCGGCCGCCCGCACACGTTCCTCCCGCTCACCGGCATCACCCACATGACCAACGACGAGACCGTCGCCGAGAACCTGCTCACCCTCCAACGCGACTTCCTCAGGAACGCCCTCGCGTAGGTTCGCGGGCACCCCCTCAGCCGCGCTTCGCGCGACAGCTCGTCCGCAATTACGGACAGCCCATGGCTGACCTCCTGTCGGCTTGCCTGTCGGCTCGCACGTCGCCTACAAACGCCGCCGGCGTTTGCTCTACGGCGACGTCCCATCAGGGGGAGCTGGCCGGCCATGGGCCGGACTGAGGGGGTGGGTGACGGACCGGACCGCGCTATCACGTCGCCGCTCGCGTAGGATGGGCGGCATGACGCAGCTGAACATGATCGACGAACGCCAGTACGCCGAGACAATGCGCGGGACCGTGATCCCCGCGCTCGCCGCCTGCCGCGACGAAGGCTGGTTCGACCCGTCGGCCGCCGAGCGGGCCGCCGGGCTCGAACCGCTGCCCGGCAACATGGACACCGGCGGCCGCGGCGGCCAGCTGCACTACCTGTGCTACGACGCGGCCAAGTTCGACTCCCAGCGCGAGGCCGGCGCCACCGCGGCCTTCCGCGGTGCGATCGTCATCAGCCATGGGTTCACCGAGTTCGCCGAGAAATACGACGAACTCGTCTGGTATTTCCTGCTCGCCGGCTATTCCGTGTGCGTGCTCGACCATCGCGGGCACGGCAAGTCCGCGCGCGACGTCGACAATCCGTCGCTCGTCTGGATTGACGATTGGCGGCGCTACGTCGCCGACCTCGCCGGGTTCGCCGAAACGATCGGACAGTCGTATGCGGATGGCCGCCCGCTCAACCTGTTCTGCCATTCGATGGGCGGCGGCATCGGCGCGGCCGTGCTGGAACGCTACCCGTCGCTGTTCGACCGGGCCGTGCTGTCCGCGCCGATGATCGCGCCGCAGACCGGCATGCCGATGTGGCTGACGCGCGCGCTCGTCGGCGCGTTGTGCGCGTGCGGATTGGGTCGCCACCGCGTGTTCGGCCAGAAGGATTTCGACGGCGTGCTCGACCTGAGCTCCTACCAGCTGTCGAGCGAGCCGCGCGAACGCTGGTACCACGAACTACGTTGCGCCAATCCCGAATACCAGACGTACTGCGCCTCGTTCGAATGGGTGCGGCAGGCGATGCGCATGAACCGGGCCGTGCTCGCCCCGGCCGCATGCGCCGAGATCGAGACGCCGATTCTGCTGTTCCAGTGCGGACACGACATCTGGGTGCGCAACCAGCCGCAGACCGAGTTCGTGCGCCGCGTCAAGGACGGCTCCGGCCAGGCCACGCTCGTGCGCATCCCCGAATCCGAGCACGAGGTCTTCTCGATGCCGAACAAGGTCGCCGGGCCTTATCTGGAACGCATCCTCGCCTTCTACGGCGAAAAAGTGCTCGCCGAAGAGTAGCGGAAGCGCTCCGCGCGGCTCGGTCCTTGACCCCCTCAGTCCGGCCTACGGCCGGCCAGCTCCCCCTGAAGGGGGCGCAGAGTCATGGCCATCGCTTTCGCGGATGTCGGTTTTCCTTGCTCCCCCTTTCAGGGGGAGCTGTCCGCGAAGCGGACTGAGGGGGTTGGGCGAGCCGACAAGCGAGCTGGTGCCAGGTCGGGCCGTAGGCCCGTCCATAATCGCGGACGGGCTCCCGGCGAAGCCGGCCAAGAATTGGCCCCCTCTGACGAGGGGGCTCCCGGCGAAGCCGGGTGGGGGAGAGATAGTTACCAATGTCACGTTCCAGCTGTCTCTCCCTCCGTCCCGGCTGCGCCGGGCCACCTCCCTCGTCAGAGGGAGGCGAACGCGCGCCCTACGTAGGTGGGTGTTGTTTTTCATGCATTGTTCACTTTGATGTCGCTTGGCGGTATCGGCGGCGCAAGAAGCGCGTTCGACAATGGAATCATGGATAGGAAAGTTGGGTTTCGCCGTCGAATCGCCGCAGCGGCGGCAGTGATTTGCGCCGCCGCCATGATGCTCACCGGATGCGCGTCGGGCGGCAACGGATCGAATGGTTCCGGCAACGGGTCGAACGGCGCGAACGGCAACGCCTCCGCCCCCGCCGGCACCTCGTCGACGAGCAATAACGGCACCACGCAGACGTTCAAGCCGGGCTCCGGTTCCGCCGGCGACATCCGCATCGCCTCCGGCTCCGAGAACAAGGAGGTGGCCGGCGCGATCCAGAAGGCCGCCGACGCGTCCGGCGTGACCGTGACCGTCGACTACATGGGTTCGCTCGACATCATGAACGTGCTCGAATCCGGCGCCGCCGAGTACGACGCCGTCTGGCCCGCCTCCTCGATGTGGATCTCGATGGGCGACACCAAGCACCTCGTCAAGGACGCGCAGAGCACGTCCACCACGCCGATCGTGTTCGGCATCGCGAAGAAGAAGGCCGAACAGCTCGGCTGGGCGGACTCCTCCGGCAAGACGAAGGCCGTCTCCACCGCCGACGTGCTCGCCAAGGTGAAAAGCGGCGACCTCAAGTTCTCGATGACCTCCGCCACGCAGTCCAACTCGGGCGCCTCCGCGTACCTCGCGTTCATGACCGCGCTGCGCGGCGGCACCGGCCCGCTCACCGACAGCGACCTCGCCGACGCCTCGCTCACCTCGTCGGTCGCGCAGCTGCTCAAGGGCGTGGACCGCTCCTCCGGCTCCTCCGACTGGCTGAAGGACATGGTCGTGGCCAACCCCGACCGCTTCGACTCGATGGTCAACTACGAGTCGCTCGTCATCCAGGCCGATAAGACGCTCACGAAGAACGGCCATGACCCGCTCCTCACCATTTACCCGTCCGATGGCATCGCCGTGTCCGATTCGCCGCTCGGCTACGTGGACCGCGGCCAGGCCTCCGGCAAACGCAAGGCGTACGACGCGTTCGCGAAGGCGCTGCACTCCAAGGACTCCAAGCTCGAATTCGAGCGCGCGGGCCGCCGCACCGGACTCGGCGGCGCGCTCACCTACGCCTCCGACAGCCAGGTCAAGCAGTCGTTCCGCGCCGCCTGGGGCATCGATACGAACGCGAGCACGCTGAAGGCGATTCCGCTGCCCACCGCGAAGACCATCACCAAGGCGCTCGACGTGTACCAGAACGGGCTGCGCAAGCCCAGTTGGACCGTGTGGGTCGTCGACTACTCCGGTTCGATGGACGGCGACGGCAAGAACGGCGTCGTCAAGGGCCTCAAGGCGGCGCTCGACCCGACCGAATCGGCGGCGGCGCACATCCAGCCCTCCGGCAACGACGTCAACATCCTCATCCCGTTCGAAAGCATCCCGCACGATCCGATCCGCGCCAACGGCACCGACACCGGCAACCTGCTCAACACGGCCGAAGTCACCGCGGCCGACGGCGGCACCGACATCTACGCGGGACTCGAAGCCGCGTACCAGCAACTGCCGGGCGCCGACCAGAAGAACGACTACACGACCGCGATTGTGCTGATGACCGACGGCCAGTCGCAGGTCAACAACCGTGACGCCGCGCTCGCCCAGTACAAGGACGACAGCCTCGACGTCCCGATCTTCTCGATCATGTTCGGCGACGCCGACTCCTCGCAGCTCGACCCGATCGCGCAGATGTCCAACGCGAAGGTGTTCGACGGCCGCACCGGCGACCTCGCCGACGTGTTCCGCACCGTCAAGGGATTCAACTGATGCTCCAAATCATCTGCGGAATCATCGCCGGCGGCGTGCTCGCCGTGCTCGGATTCGCCGTCTCCGGCGGCGGCGTCATCGGCCTCGGCGTCTCGCTCGCGCTCGCCGCGCTCGGCTACGTCGCCGGGTCGTCGCTCACCGAGCCGGAACGCCGCATCGGCCACATGCTCGCCAGCGCGCTGCCGAACGGACAGAAGGCGGCCGACGCGATCGACGCCGCCAACTCGCGCCTCAACGCGATCGCCATGCTCGCCCGGCAGGTGCACGACGAGCAGGTGAAGGCCGAGGCGGACGATTTCGTCGCCGCGACCCGCAGCCTCGTCGACTACGTCGCCAAGGACACGTCCGCCTACGCGATTCTGCGCCACTACATCACCGTGTACGGCGAACAGACGCAGAAACTGCTGCGCGCCTACGTGGACGTCGAATCGTCCGGCGCGCATGACCAGGCCGAGAAGGCGAGGGTCGAGACCATCGAGGCGTTGCAGGTGCTGGAACGCACCGCCGCCGGCGAACTGAGCCGCGCCGTCAGCTCGAAGACGCTCGGCATCGCCGCCGACTCCGACGCGATCCAACGCCTCGCCAGCATGGACGGCTACCAGACGGCGGCGCCCGCCTCCACCCCCGCCGGCGGGGGTCGGCAGGCTTTGCCGGCCGGGGGGTGGTCCGGCGAGTCACCAGAGCAGCCAGAGCAGAAAGTCGAATCACAACAATGAAACTGTCGAAATCGAAGATCATCGGATTGGTGGCGCTGCTCGCCATCGTCGCCATCATCGGAGGCACGCTCGTCTGGCGGCAGGCGCAGCCCAAGCCGGCCGCGCCCGTCGAGACGGTGAAGGTGAACGGCTACCTCGGCGGCGAGAAGATCGGACTGTTCGACGATCCGGACTTCCAGAAGGCCGCCGCCGCGCAGGGTCTCAACGTCGACTACCGCAAGGCCGGCAGCCTCGCGATGATGACCGCGGACACGAAGGGCATGGACTACCTGTTCCCCTCCTCCCGCGCCGCCGTCGAATACGGCGCGGACAAGGGTGTGAAGGCCACGCAGAGCGACATCGTGTTCAACTCGCCGATCGTGCTGTACACGCACAAGGCCGTCGCCGACGGACTCGTCTCCAGCGGACTGATGAGCAAAAGCAAGGACGGCGTCTACTCGATGGACATGGCCAAGGCCGTCGACGCGATGGTGCACGACAAGACGTGGGCGGACGTCGGCTACGCGGCCGGCTACGGACAGTTCCGCATCGACTCCACCGACCCGGTCCAGTCCAACTCCGGCAACGAGTACGCGGCGCTCATCGCCAACGTGCTCAACGGCGGCCAGCCCGCCACCACCGATTCGCTCGCCCGCGACAAGGAGACCATCAAGTCGATCTTCGCGAAGTCCGGATGGATGGAGAACTCGTCCGAGGATTCGTTCAACCAGTTCCTCACGCTCGGCGTCGGCTCCAAGCCGATGATGGTCGGCTACGAAGCGCAGATTCTCGACCTCGCCGTCAACCAGCCGGACGCATTCAAGCAGATCAAGGACGATGTCGTCATCGTCTACCCGACGCCCACCGTGTGGAGCACGCACACGCTGATGGCGCTCGACAAGAAGGGGGAGAAGCTGCTCACCGTGCTCAAATCGCCCGCGATCCAGAAGCTCGCCTGGGAGCAGCACGGGTTCCGCGCCGCCAACTTCACCGGCACCGACTCGATCAAGCGCTTCAAGGTGAACGGCACGCTCGACCAGATCCCCGCCGTCTCCGAACTGCCCCGCAACAGCGCTATGCAGGAACTCATCGAAGCCCTCAAAGGACTGACGCCGCAGCCGCAGTGACGCTGCACCGGGCTCCCGTGAAGCGGGTGGGGGAGAGGCCTGCGCCCCCTTCAGGGGGAGCTGTCGCCGAAGGCGACTGAGGGGGCAAAAACCGTTTATCGAAAGGAACACAATCATCATGGCAAAACAGATCTCACTCGCCGACCTCGCCGGCGGCAACACGGTCACGAATCCCGCACTCGCCGGGCTGAACGGCGCCGGAACGGGCGCCGCAGCCGGCGAACTCGTCCCCACCGCCGCACAGGCCGTCGCCGACGCGACCCAACTCACACCCGACCAGCAGATCGCGAAACTTCCCGCCGCCGACCAACAGACCGTCGCGCAGATGGCCGACCAGATCGACTTCACCCGCGACGGCATCGAATCCAGCTACGGCAAGGACGCGCAACGCGCCACCAGCACGTTCGCCGACGAAATCCTCTCCGAAACCCGCTCGAAGGACACCGGCGAGGCGGGCGAACTGCTCGGCACGATGCTCGTCACCATCGACGAGGCCGAACTCAGCGGATTCCGCAAGATCCCGATCCTCGGCCAGGTGGCCGTCTCGATCGACAAGCTGCGCCGCCGCTACCAGAAGGTCGACGCGCAGATCGACGAGATCATCACCAAGCTGGAGGCCGCGCAGTCGCGCCTCGTCGCCGACATCTCCATGTACAACACGATGTACGAGCAGAACGCGCAGCAGTACCGCGAACTCAAGATCACCGTGCTCGCCGGCAAGAAGGCGCTCACCGACTTCCGCGCCACGCAGCTGCCCGCGCTCGAGGCGGAGGCGACGAAGAGCGGCGACCCGATGCAGGCGCAGCTGCTCAAGGACTTCAAGGCGAAGCTCGACCGGTTCGAGAAGCGCCTCGACGACCTCGACCGCATCTCCGTTGTCACGCTGCAGACCGCGCCGCAGATCAAGATTATCCAGAACGCGGACCAGACCATCGTCGACAAGATCGACACGACCATCTCCACGACGATCCCGGTGTGGAAGTCGCAGATGGTGATCGCGCTCGGCCTGTCCAACCAGCGCAAGGCGCTCGACCTGCAGAACAAGGCCGACGACGTGACCAACAAGCTGCTGCAACGCAACGCATCCGCCCTGCACAAGGGCGCGGTGGACGCGGAGAAGGCGAACCAGCGGTCCGTGGTGGAGATCGAGACGCTGGAGAAGATCAACTCGGAACTCATCGCCACGCTGAAGGAGACCGTGCAGATCCAGAAGCAGGGCAAGGCGAACCGCGAGGCCGCCCAGGTCAAGATGCGTCAGATCGAATCCGACCTCAGGAACGCCCTCATCGAAAACGCCCAGGCCATGTGACTCGGTACGCGCCTCCCCCGCATATGCGCCCCCTTCAGGGGGAGCTGGCGCCGAAGGCGACTGAGGGGGAGCCCCCTACTTCCGCTTCCCCGTGAACGGTTCGAGCAGCGTGTTCGGATTCGAGACGCCGAACATGCTGCGCCCACCCGTCTTCTCCGGGTGACGCGCGACGATCGCCATCGAGATCGCGCCCGGCACCATGATGATCGCGAAGATCGCCGCGAGCCCCCAATGCACGAAGAAACCCAACGCGAGGAACACGACGACCAGGCCGATCACGGTCGCGACGATGGTGACGGTGCGCGTCTTCGCGCTCACCGGCTTGAGACCGTCCTCGTCTTCGCCGGACCGCGGCCGGCTCTGTGGCTGCTTCTCGGATTCATGTGCTTCGCTCATACGCCCCAGCATAGTGCCGTTCGGCCGTGGTCTGGCCGCGGTTCGGGAATCGTCCGGTGCCATACTGGTAGCCATGAGTGAGAAGAGCACCCCCACATTCGAACGCACGCCGCGCGACATTCTGATCGGCGCCGGTCTCGTCCTGTTCGGCGGACTGCTGTGGGGATGCAACGCCACCGTGTCGAAGGTGCTGATGGGGCCGTATCACGTCGATCCGCTGTGGCTCGCCTGCATGCGCGAACTGTTCGCCGGCGTCCTGTTCCTCGCCGCGGCGGGCATCCGCACGCCGAAACTCGTCGCCGGCGCGGTGCGCGACCGGAAATCGTATCTGTCGTTCTTCGTGTGCTCACTCGTATGCGTGCTCGCCGTGCAGGTCGCCTACCTCTCCTCGATCGACTGGACGAATGCCGGAACCGCCACCGTATTGCAGTCGTTGAACCTGCTGTTCGTGCTGCTGTTCGTCTGCATCCGCGGGCGGCGCTTGCCTGGACTGCGAGAAAGCGCGGGCGTTGCGCTCGCGTTCGCCGGCACCGTGCTCATCGCCACCGGTGGCGACCTGTCCACGCTGAAACTGCCGGCCATGGGCCTCGTGTGGGGACTCATCAACGCGGCGGCGACCGGCGCGATGTCGATTCTGCCGATGAAGCTCGTGCAGCGGTGGGGCAACATGGTGGTCAACGGTGTGATGTTCGTCATCTCGGGGCTGGTGCTGCTGCCGATCGTGCGGCCGTGGGCCGGGTCGCCCTCGTTCGACGGGCTCGGCTGGGCGCTGATGGCGTTCACCGTGGTGCTGGGCACGTTCGGGGCGTTCGGGCTGTTCCTCGCGGGCGTGGTGCGGGTCGGCGCGATGCGCGCCACGATGCTCGGCACGGTCGAGCCGGTCGCCGCCACCGTCTCCTCGGTGCTGTTCCTCGGGGCCGTGTTCACGCCCACTGATTTGGTGGGCTTCGTGCTCATCCTCGCCATGGTGTTCCTGGTGCGGTGACGGGCACATGCCTAAGGGCCTGCCCCCCTGGCCCTTTCCCCTTACTTTCTCGCAGTCTCTCCCGGTCCCTGTCTTCTTTGCCTTCCCGTTCCCGTCCTTGCGAAGGGGACGCCGACCTATCGAACGATTGGAATGAGTAATGATGAGTGATGAGATCATCCGTGTGCATGCCGTGGTGACGGGCATGGTGCAGGGCGTGGGATTCCGCTACTTCGTGGTGACGAAGGTGCGCGCAATCAGCGGGCTGTCCGGATGGGTGCGCAACCGCTATGACGGCTCGGTGGAGGTCGAGGCGCAGGGGTCGCGCGCCGCGGTCGCGCAGCTGATCAGCGCGCTGAAGGTCGGCCCCCGCTGGTCGCAGGTCGAGCATGTGGAAGTGCGCGAGATCCCGGCGGAAGACGGTGCCGGGATGCGTGCCGGCATTGGCTCCAAGCGAGGTTCCCGTGCCGGGGACGGTTCTCGCCGTGCGGCGGAACGGGCCGATTCCTTCCGCGTCTATCCCGATGCCTGAATGGCGTTGATCGCGCGGTGCTGCTCCGCTTCGTTGCCCTTTGGGCCGCGTTATATCCCGTATGCGGTAGGCGCATAGGCTGGCCGTATGGCGAATGTGTATGGTTTGCGGGGCGTTGTGTAGGGTTTCTGACTGGTTGTGTATGGTTCCGGGGCGAACGTGCATGATTGCGGAACGAACGTGTAGTCCATCTGAGCGAACCTGTGGGGTGGCGGCGTGAAGAGCCGCCTGTTCGCTCTGTCGGCCGGTAGGACGTTTGGCGGAATTCCGGGCTTTTGCGCAGGCGCTTGTGCCTGTGCCAGGGCGTTCTTCGGCACCACACCGTACACGTTCGGTCCGGAGGACTACACATTGCCCCGGGAATCGTGCAGGTTGCTCCGGAAACCATGCAGGTTGCGTTCTGAACCATGCACACCGCCCTCCAAACCATGCGCATTCGCGGGTTCGCGTCCGTATTCGCTGATTCCCGGGCATGTTCACTGTGGGTAAAACCGTGGAATGATTCGGGCTGCCGGGAATTGAGTGAAGTGAAAGGCGAAGGTGAGAGCCCCGGAAGGGGTTCCGGAACCGGCCACGATATCCGTTCGGGTTCGCCGCCTATGGCAGGACGGTGGACGGGACGGTAGCCAAGCCGTGTTCTCTCCTTGTTGAAGGAGTACCGATTATGGCGATGTTTCCGGCTTTGATGAATGACACGATGTTCTCCGATCTGTTCGATGACCCGTTCTTCGAGGGATGGCGCAACATGGACTCTCAGATGGGCTCCATGATGCCGGCGAACACGATGGCGAACATGATGACCACGGATGTGCGTGAGACCGACAAGGGCTACGACGTGGACATCGATATGCCGGGCTTCAAGAAGGATGACATCAAGCTCGAGCTGAACAACGGCTACCTGACCGTGTCCGCCTCGCGTTCGAGCGAGCATGAGGACAAGGCTCCGGAGTCTGCGAACGCCTCCGACGCCCAGGGCAAGGGCGAGCAGTGCGCCTGCGGTTCCGACGAGTCCGGTCGTTGGCTGCGTCGCGAACGCTACATGGGTTCCTGCTCTCGTAGCTTCTACGTGGGCGACGAGGTGAAGGAATCCGACATTCACGCCAGCTACAACAACGGCACGCTGTGCATTCAGGTTCCGAAGATGCAGGCCCAGCCGCAAGTCGAGTCCAAGCACCAGATCGCGATTGAAGGCTGAGCCGTTAAGCAGACAGCCCGGTGGGCTGTCTGTAGGCTCAGCCTGAGCGAGGCGAAAGCCGAGCGAAGGCAGGTCTGAGCCCGGCCGTAGGCCGGTCCGTAATTGCAGGGCCGGAGGAGACGCCGTTAAGCAGGCAGCCCGGTGGCTGTCTGTAGGCTCAGACTGAGCACGTCTGACGGTACGCCGTCCGCCCCATACGTCCCCCTTCCTTGGGATTGAGTAGACGGGCGACGCGGAAACAATGCCAGCCAACAAGAGGCCGGCGCATCGAGAATCATCCCCGATGCGCCGGCCTCTTTTGTTGTTGCGCGAAATCGCCGGCGGCCTGATAGGGGCTCCCTCTGACGAGGGAGCTGTCAGCCGCAGGCTGACTGGGGGAGAGATAGCTGGAACGTGACGTTCCAGCTATCTCTCCCCCACCCGGCTTCGCCGGGAGCCGACACCCCGCCCGCAATCAAGGACGGGCCTGTGGCCCAACCTGAGTGAATCATGGGAATCGTCGGGGAGAATCTTGGGTTTTCTCGGCTCTTCCTGAATCGCGCGTTAGGCTTACGTGCGCATTGTGAAGCGCATGGTGAAGTATGTCATGGGGATGATCGAGATGGGTTCTGCTTCGGTCTCAACATTGGATATGGCGTCATCGGCATGGTTGATGCAGATGTCGCTGGTCCGGGGCGTATTGCCGCGGACCGTGTTCATAGTCACCGCATGCGCCGCGGTCGCACTCGTCATATCGCTCGCCGTCGCGCTCGTCCGCCCGACTCAGGTTTCCAGCCAAGCTTCCAGCCCGGCTCCCGGCAAGCCCGCGGATTCCGCCGTCACACCAGCCTCCGCAACCCCGTCCGCAGCCTTCCTCCCCGCGCTCGCCATCCCCGCCGCCGCGGTCGTCGCCGGCCTCGTCGGCCTGCTGCTCGCCTGGTTCCTCTCCGACGGCATCATGGTGTTCGGTGTGTCGCTCGGCTGGCCGGTCATCATCGCCGTCGCCTGCGGGTTCGCCGGTCTCGGCGCGATCGCCGCCGTAATCGTCGTCGCGAACCGTCGCCGTGCGCCCCGCGCCGCCGCCCGCCGCATCACCCGCGCGATTGCGGTCATCCTTATCCCGCTCACGCTGCTCGTCACCGCGCTGCGCGTCGACGCGATCTTCGGCGAATACCAGACCGTCGGCAGCGTCGTCGGGTACACGCCGTACCCGTCGCTCGACACGGTGACCGTCCATCGCGCGGCGATGACGGTCGCGCAGTGGCGCGCCGCCGCCGCGCGTCACGACGCGCCGGACCATCCCGCGCACGGCCGCATACTGTCCGTGACCATCCCGAACACGAAATCCCATTTCGCGGCGCGCAAGGCGATGGTATACCTGCCGCCGGCCGCGCTCGCGAAGCGGCCGCCGCGGCTGCCGGTCATGGAGCTGCTCGCCGGGCAGCCGGGCAGTCCGGGGCGGCTGGTCGCGGCCGCCGGCCTCGCGCGCATGATGAACGCGTACGCCGACGCGCATGACGGTCTCGCGCCAGTCGTCGTCGTGCCGGACCAGAACGGTGCCGACACGCACAACAGCCTGTGCGCCGACACCAGCCAGGGCGACGCGGAAACGTATCTCACGCGCGACGTCGTCGCATGGACGAAACGCACGCTGCCCGTCGCGACCGCCCCGCGCATGTGGGCGATCGGCGGATTCTCGCAGGGCGGCACGTGCACGACGCAGATCGCGCCGCGCCACCCGGAACTGTACGGCGCGATGCTGCCCGTCGACGGCGAACTCAAGCCGACCAACGGGTCCGTCGCCGACATGACGAAGAACTACTTCCGCGGCCGTCGCGCCGACTACGACGCGCAGGTGCCGGTCAACGCGCTCGCCGCGCTCGACCCCGGCGAGGCGCGCGGCCTCGCGCTGTTCGCCGGCGCGGGGGAGCGCGACAAGGATTCGGTGCGCAACATGCGCACGATCGCCGCGGCCGCGCGCAAGGCCGGCGTGGGCGACGTGACCGAGATCGTCGTGCCCGGCCACGGCCACGACTGGCATGCGGTGCAGGCCGTGTGGAAGCCCGGCGTCGACTGGTTCGGCGCGCGCACCGGGCTCGGCGCGATGACGAAGGCCGTCAAGGATTACCCGCAAGTGGAGGTGCAGGAATGATGGAGGTGCAGGAATGAGCGGAGAGAAGGCACAACGGAACGGGACGGCCGGACAGGCGCAGCCCCGGCAGGCGGGCCGTCCCCGGCAAGCTCAGCCCCGGTCGCAGGCCGGTAAGACCCGGCCGACCACCCAGGCGTGGCAGGCGCTCGCCGGCGACGCACGCCGATGGGCGGACGCGCATCGGTTCGCCGTCGGCGCGACGCTCGCGTTCACGGCGGTGAATCTCGTCGCGTGGATCGCGGCGGCCGTCACCGGATTCGACTTCCCGCTGCGCCTGCACACCAGCATGGCCGAATTCAGCTTCGGCAAGCTCCTGTGCTCGCTGTTCCTCGCACGCGGCGTCATCCAATTGGTCTTCGACGCGTTGCTGTGGCTCGTCATGCTGTCCATCGCCGAACGATGGCTGGGCCGCGCGCGCACCGTGCGCATCGCCGTCGCATGCGCGCTCGGCGGCGTGATTGTCGGTCTGACATTGTGCGCCGCGACCGGGTCGCTGCTGCATGACACCCGCATCATCGAGCGCATCTCGTTCGTGCTGAGCCCGCTCACGCTACCGGTCGGCGCGCTGATGGCCGCCAGCGCGTACTGCACGCACCTGTGGCGGCAGCGCATCCGTCTCGTCGGCTACGTGGCGATCCTGGTCACGCTGCTGTACAGCGGCAATCCCGGCGGCTACTGCATCCTCGCCGCCGCGATCATCGGCCATGTCGCCGGCGTGGTGATGCGGCAGCGCGAACGTCGCGTCGGCGCGCTCGACGCGACGCACGACGCGACGCGCGCCGAAACCGACGCCTCGGCCGGAACCGAATCCGCCGAAACCCGCTGGCACTGGCTGCGCGGCACCTCGTACGAAATCCGCCGCCTCTACGCCGCGATCGCCATCGTGCTCGCGCTCGGCCCGGTGCTCGCCATCACCGCGCACACGCACGCCGGACCGCTGAGCACGCTGGGACTCATCATGAGCCCCGCCGCGGCCGACGACGGCACGCTCGCCCGCTGCATCGCCGGCTCCACGCGCACCGACTGCTTCCTCCAGTTCGACCTGCTGCGCACGTCGATGCCCGGCGCGGTGCTGCGCTCGCTGCTGCCCACCGCCGTCACGCTCGTGCTCGCGTGGGGCCTGTACCGCGGCCGCCGGTTCGCCGCAGTCGCCTCCATCGCCGTCAATCTCGTCACGGCGGGCGTCGCGGTCGCCTACTATCTCGTCGTGCCGCTGCGGTTCGCGCCGGACGGCGTCTACTCGCTCGTCGACCATGGCGCGTTCGCCGCGTGCGTCGCGAACGCGCTGCCGCCGTTCGCGTTCGCCGTGGCGCTGATCGTCGGTCTGCGCCGGTTCCCGGTGCGCGTCGGATGGCGGCGACTGGCCGGCGGCGCGGCGGCGTGCGTGCTCGCGCTGCTCGCATGCACGGCCGTGTACCTGCTGTACGGTCTCGCGCTTCCGGGCGAGTTCGCGCCGCGTGCCACGGCCGCGACGCTGCTCGCCGAGCTGCCGGGACGGTTCCTGCCGATCGGTTTCCTCAGTCACGTGCGACTCGCGTTCGTGCCGGTCACGCCGCTCGCGTCGATCGTGTACCAGGGCGTGGGACTCGTGTTCTGGATCGTCGTGCTGGTGGTCGTCGTGCGGTGGATGGGCGACGTGACGGCGGTCGACGAGCGTGCGCGCGCCCGTGCGGAACGGCTCGTCGAGGCCGGCGGCGAGTCGATGAGCTTCATGACCACGTGGGAGGGCAACGAGTATTGGATGTCCGATTCCGGGCGGTCCGCGGTCGCGTATCGTGTGTGGGGCGGCGTGGCGCTCACCTGCACCGGGCCGTTCGGTGATCCGTCCGAGTGGGATGATGATCTGATTGCGTTCTCGAAGTATTGCGCGTCGCGGTCGCTGACGCCCGCGTTCTACGCGGTGCATCGCGAACAGCGCGACCGGCTGCTCGCGATGGGATGGCAGTCGATCGAAGTGGGCGGCGAGATGGTCGTCGACCCGCGGCAGTGGAAGACGACCGGCAAGAAGTGGCAGGACATCCGCACCGCGATCAACAAGGCGAAGCGGCAGGGCGTCGTGGACGTGTACTCCACGTTCCTCGACGCGCCGCTCGACGTGCGCGAGCAGATCGAGGACATCTCCGAGGAGTGGGCGCAGGGCAAGGCGCTGCCGGAGATGAAGTTCACGCTGGGTGGCGTCGAGGAGCTGCGCGACCCGCGCGTGCGGCTGCTGTACGCGATGGACGCGGACGGCCGCGTGCTCGGCGTGACCAGCTGGCTGCCCACGTGGCGCGATGGGAGGATCGTCGGATGGACGCTCGACTTCATGCGGCACCGTCCGGACAGCCCGAACGGTGTGATGGAGTTCCTGATCGCGCGTATGGCGGAACGGTTGCGGGATGAGGGGGCTTCGGTTGGTTCGGATGGGGCTGGCTCGGCTGGGGCTGGGTCGGCCGTCGAGTTCATGAGCCTGTCCGCCGCGCCGCTGGCGGGCATGAATCCGGAGCGGGACAACACGCTGCCGGGCGGCGCCGGTGACGGCATCGAGGTGCTGCAGCATGCGCTCCAGCTCGTGGCCGACTGGATGGAGCCCGCGTACGGTTTCCACTCGCTGTTCAACTTCAAACGCAAGTTCCAGCCGAGCGAGGAACCCGTATACGTGTGCTACCCGGATGCGGCGAAGCTCGCGCAGATCGGCCTGGCCGTCACCCACGCCTACGTGCCGTCCGTCACGCCCGGCGAGATAGCCGGCATGCTCAGGACCCTGCGCAAGTAGTCTTGGGGGCATGACTGATACGAATGAGAACAAGAGCAATGCGACGAACGTCGCCTATTTCGCGGGCGGCTGCTTCTGGGGGCTGGAACGCTACTTCCAGAACGTGGACGGCGTGACCGACACGACTGTC
Source organism: Bifidobacterium sp. LH_424 (assembly GCF_056356895.1). Classification (NCBI taxonomy): domain Bacteria; kingdom Bacillati; phylum Actinomycetota; class Actinomycetes; order Bifidobacteriales; family Bifidobacteriaceae; genus Bifidobacterium; species Bifidobacterium sp. LH_424. The sequence goes on along the minus strand of NZ_JBKEVC010000002.1, from coordinate 230,969 downwards.
GGCTACGCGCAGTCCACCGTCGAGAACCCGACCTACGAGCAGGTGTGCGCGGGTCAGACCGACGCCGCCGAAACCGTGAAGGTGACGTTCGACCCGTCGCGCGTGACGTTGCGCACGCTTTCGCTGCTGTTCCTCGAGGTCATCGACCCGTTCTCCGTGGACCGTCAGGGCGAGGATTCCGGCCGCCAGTACCGTACCGGCATGTTCTTCACGTCCGATGCGCAGCGGTCGACCTACATCGCCGCGATCGAGCAGCTGATCGACCGTCAGCCGCAGCGTCCGGCCGTGCTCATCGAGCCGCTGCGCAACTTCTACCCGGCTGAGGCGCATCATCAGGATTATCTGGTGAACAATCCCGGCGGCTACTGCCATATCCCGCTCGCCGCGATCGCGAACGTGAAGCGCCGCCAGAAGTACGTGGAGAAGATTTGGGACCTGACGCTCGAACAGTTCGCGGTGACGCAGAACGCCGCCACCGAGCGTCCGTTCGTCAACGAGTACGACCACACGTTCGAGCCGGGCATCTACGTGGACATCGTGAGCGGCGAGCCGCTGTTCTCGTCGCGCGACAAGTTCGATTCCGGCTGCGGCTGGCCCGCGTTCTCGAAGCCTCTGGACGCCTCCTCGCTGACCGAGCATGCCGACGACCGCGTGCCCGGCCGCCCGCGCATCGAGATCCGCACCGCGGACACGCAGATTCATCTCGGCCATGTGTTCGAGGACGGTCCCGCCGAGCGCGGCGGCCTGCGCTACTGCATGAATTCGGCCTCGCTGCGGTTCGTGCCTCGCTCCCGCATGGAGGCCGAAGGCTACGCCAAGTGGATCCCGGCGGTCGACGGCGATGCCGACGGTGACGGTGTGGATGGTGCCGGTGCGGCTGGTGTGGCCGGTGTGGCCGGCGAGTGACGGCGCGGCTCGGCCAGCATCCGTTCTACCAAATCAATCATCACGTCCTTTTCGTCAGGGTCGCTTACCGCTACGAGTAACGTGATGGCCGCAAGATCGTTGTTGGTGATTTCCGGCGTATGGCCGCCGGCGAAGGCGTCGGCGTTTCCCTCAAGGAATCGCACGAACAGTGCGGCGGCCATACGTTTGTTGCCGTCGGCGAACGGATGGTCCTTGACCATGAAATACAGCAGATGCGCGGCTTTCTCCTCGACTGTCGGGTACAGGTCCTGGCCGTCGAAGCTCTGATAGATGGCGCCGATGATGCGTTCCACGGATTCGCCCCGTTCCCGTCCGAGCAACGAATCGGCGGGGTACGCCTGTCGCAGGCGCATCGCCAGAGCATGGACGTCATCGGCTCCGAGTTTCCAGACCGGATGTGTTTGTGGTTCAGGAGATAGTTCGCGCGCATCGTAGTCGCGCAGCATGTCCAATCCCGGCAGGTAGCTTGATACCACATCCGCGATGCCGGCCGCCAGCTGGTTGTCGCTGCGGGCAAGCACGTTGACGATTCTTCCCAGTTGTTCCAGACGTCGCTTGTTGGCCGCATAGCCATCGATGAGGTATCGCCTCAGCACGGTGGTGGCCCAGCGGCGGAATTGCACGCCGCGTTGCGATTTCACGCGATAACCCACGGAGATGATGACGTCGAGATCGTAGTAGGTGACAGGCTTGTCGGATTGGGCAATTTGCACTTTTTGCAAATTGCTTTCTCCGTTGATTTCTCCTTCCGCAATGGCGTTGGTGATATGCCGGGAAATCGACGCTACGGAACGGCCGAACAGCTCCGCCATCTGGGCCTGAGTCAGCCATACCGTGTCGCCGTTCACATTGACTTCCAGTTGTATGGTGCCGTCCTCGGAACGGTACAGTTCAATGTTCTTGGCTGATTCGTGGGGCGGCGTGTTCGTGACGATGTCTGATGATGCGGCCACGTCGGGCTCATCATCGGCATCGGGCAAGATGATGCCGGTGAGGCTCGCCGTGGCCGGTGTGAGCGGGCTGGTGAGGGCGTCGAGCGCCTGCTCGTACCGCTGCAGGAAATCCTGCGTCGGATTTCCCTCGCGTTCCGCGCGCGATAGCGCCGACTGGGTGGTCCCCATGGCCTTCGCCACCGCGCCCTGCGTGACGTGCAGTCGCCGGCGCTCCCCGCGCAGCTCCTCAATGCTTTTCATATCCCTAATATAGCATATGTGCTATATGCAACACGTCGAGCGCGAACCTGACGCTCTTCCTGGCGTCGCGCGGTGGGTGGGGGACGGCGGGCGATGGGGCGAACGGCCGTCGGTTCGCGCTCGGCTATCCGCGTCCGGCCTGCTCGTTGCGGATGGAGGCGTAGACCTCCGATGCCCATGCGGTGTACGGGTCATCGTGCTTGCCGTCGAGCGGCTGGTAGTTGACGTCCGTATGCATCGCATGCGTGCCGGCGCTCGCGGTGATGCGCAGTTCGGTGGGTTCGTCCACATGGTATTGCGCGCAGACGGCGCGGTAGTCGTCCATGAGCGAGCGGCCGTAGTCGAAGAACGCGCGTCGGCTCTCGTCGGGTTCGTTGCGGAGCAGGTCGCCCGCGCCGACAAGGCCGTCTCCGGCGCGGAAGAAGCAATCCCACTTCGATGCGTCGTTCTGCACGGATGCATGCACGTAGATGGTGCTGATGCGCCCGTCCTTGATGGCGTTGGCGTCGATGAGGGAGCGGGCGTGGTCCGCCATGCGCATCTGGAGAATGGAGGTCTTCTGCTCGAACGGGTTGAGGTTCTGTTGCGCAAGGTGCGGGGTGCGGCGTGCGTCCGCCGTCTGCGCGCGAGCCTGCCGTTCGGCGCGCTCCCGCGCCTCCCGTTCCGCGGCGGCGAGTTTGCGCGCGCTGAGGAACAGTGCCGCCCATACGATGATGAGCGCGAAGTCGGCGGTGAGTCCGAGGAACAGTCCTCGGATGCCGCCGTAGGTGATTGCAGACCAGATGGTCACGCCGATGCCGACGGCGATAATCACCGGCAGAAGTATCAGTATGCGGCGTTGTCTGCCCGCATAACCGGAATTTCCGGGGTTGTTTGGGTTGGGAGACTTGTTGCTGCTGGCCACCGTGCCGCTCCATTCCGTCCTGTGGTTTCGTGTTCGCTCCGATCGCCCGGACTCGTTCGATGGGCTATGCGTCTGCGCGTTCTGACCGGAGCCGCGTTTCCTCCAGATTATCGCCGTGCAGGGGAGCGCGGGGCGGTGGGCTCGTAAGTTCATCCGCTGTTCATGTGTATCGCGTGGTGTTGTTTCACGTGAAACAACACCACGAAGCCACCGTCCGGGGCGAAGGCTCGGGGCGTTGGTGGGTCCGCGGCGCCGCCCACTGTCGCGTCACTGCGCGTGCGGCGTGACGCTCCACGCGCCGCCGGCGGCACGGTCGTACAGCAGCAGTGAGTCGTCGCCGATCGGCCGTCCGTTGCGATACAGCGAATGTGTGTCGCAATACCACAACTCCGCGCGATGGCGCCCCGACTGGCGTCCGGCTGCGGCAGGCTCACCCGTGCCGATGCCACAGCGGCGGTAGAGCGTCGTGGTGACCGGCGTGTGACCGACGATCTGCCGGTATCCGACGAGCGGGTCGAGCGCCAACTCCTCCATGCCGGTCCAGACCGGCGACGGAATCGATCCGGGCCAGCCGCCGCGCTCATATCCGACCATTACGCCGAACGGCCGGATGCCGCCGGCGATATGCCCTTGCGCGAACGCGTCGATCGCATCGGCTACCTGCGCTGCGCCGGGGATGGGGGAGCGGGCGCCGGTCTTTTCGGTGGAGCCGCCGCCCGGCAGTATCTCATCCGGCAGCGGCTTGTTTGACAATGGTTCTCCCGGCAATGGCTCGCCCGCATCGGCGAGTTTGCCGATCATCCACTCCCACCATGCCTGCGTGACGCCGGCGTGCGAGGCGAGTACCTGATTCCCGCGCGCATCCGCGAACCCGTAGGCGAGCCGCGGGCGCATCATGTGCAGCAGATAATGCACGTCCGGATAGGCGGCATCGTTGTAGCCGGGGCAGGTGTCGCGGAATGCGCGATGGTCGGCCATCGCGGAATCCGCCCAGTAGGTGAGGTCGTGATTGCCGAGCAACACGATCACCTCGCGCTGCTCGCGTTGCCGATTCACCCACTCCGCAAGCCGTTCGAACGCGGCGACCTCGCCGGCGGCACTGATGCCCCACTCGTTGAGCAGGTCGCCAAGCAGGACGATCGTGCCGGCGTCGGTGCGATCCGCCGTCTCCTCGATGATCGGGCAGATCTTCGCGCTCTTGCAGTGGATGTCGCCGGAGAAGAGGATGCGGTCGGCGCGCGAACCATCCTGCCCAAGCCCGCGCCGCCATCGTTTCGCGCGCTGCGGCGGTTCGGGCAATACGCGTGCCCTGGCGATGGCCGCAGACCCGTCTTGGTCGTCGGCATCGTACGTGCCGAAGATGAGATCGTCAATCCGCATGATTCCGTTCCTTTCCCGCTTGCCGTCTTACACGATGCCCGCCATATATAGCGGCATGTCCTTGATGGCGCCGCCGTCGTGGTGCTTACGGGTGGAGAATCGGAAGGCGGCGGGGAAGTCGTACTTACGTACGGCGGCTATAAGCGATTTGGCTTGCGTGTGATTGCCTGCCTTGACCTCCACGGGAATGATCTCACCGGATGTCTCATAGAGAAAATCAAGTTCTCCGCTGGAGTTCGATGCGGACCAGTAGCAAGGCGTCGATTCGAGTTTCGCCGTCAGATGTTGGCAGACGAATTGCTCGATGAGGGCTCCTTTGAACTCTTGGAACAACCGATCCCCTTCGATGAGGGTCTTGACGTCCAGCTCGCTCATGGCGCCAAGCAGTCCGACGTCGAGGCTGTAGAGTTTGAAAGCCGCATCATCTCTATAGGCGCGTAGCGGATGCATCGGGGCGCTGACGCGCGGCACTTGCAGTACCAGAGAAGAATCCTTGAGCCATTGGATCGCCAGTTCGAAATCCTTGCCTCGGCCTCCGGATCGTACCGCCCCGTAAATGAACTTTTTGTTCTCGCGTGCAAGTTGGGAAGGCAATGAATCCCAGACCTGATTCAGTCGCAGGGTAAACGAGGCTCCGCGCTCACCGGTGCCGGTATGTTTGGAGAAATCATCCCGGTAGTCGGCCAGCAATGTGTTCTGAATGGTGCGGATGGCCGTGAAGTCGACGTTCGGGAACGTTCTGACGAATCCAAGTACGGCGTCGGGCATGCCTCCCGTATACAGATAGTAGCGGAACCACGTCATGATGTTGTCGTGCATGACGTCGATGAGGTCGAAGTTCTGCGAGGTGAGCAGATCGGCCATGGCATCCTGACCGGCCGCATCGAGGAACTCCAGGAATGTCAGTGGATAGAGTTTCAGCCGATGGACCTTGCCTACGGGGAACGAGGTGCCGGGGTGCAAGGCGATGCCGAGACTGGAACCTGTGGCGAGTACGTGATATTGCGGTGCTGTTTCGGCAAAGGTCTTCAGCGAAAGCAGTGCACGAGGAACCTCCTGCACCTCATCGAAGATGATGAGTGTATCTTCGGGGGTGATCCGAGTCCCCGATTCGATGGATAGTGCCGGGATCAGCCGCTCGACGGTGATGCTTGACTCGAAGAGGGCACGCATGGTGGCGTTGTCGTAGAAAGAGACGTATGCGACTTTGTCGTAATGGGTGCGCCCGAATTCGTTGGCCAGCCAGGTCTTGCCGACCTGACGGGCGCCTTCTAGCAGCATCGGCTTGCGGTTGGGGGATTTCTGCCATTCCTCCAGACGGTGCATCAGAAACCGCTTCATTAGGCCATTCCTTACATTTTCATGCGCACTTTTTAATGTTTATGCTACATTTTCATGTGGACTTTTTGCGTAAATAGGCACATTTTCATGTGGACTTTGGGTAGGGGACGACGAGGGCACGCACTGCCCGGTTTGTTTCGCTGGGCTTGTCGGCCTGTCTCCCAGTTGGCCTCGGCCACAATCACCTTGGCTGTTTCAGCTGGTCAGGTGGCGGTAGAGTTCCGGGTCGAGTGGTTTGGCGAGCCGCAGCGTGGAGAGCGTCACGTTCACGCGTCCCTCGCCGGACGCGGTGGGTTTCGTGGTGAGCGTCGGCCGGTCAAACGCGGCGACATGGCCGACGTAGTAGTACCGCCCGTCAGCCTCCTCCGCCTTGCGCATGACGAACAACGGCACGAAGTGCGTGCGCTGCCAGTCAGTCGCGCCCGTATGGAATCAAGACAGTCGTTTCGCTATGGCAAGACCAATGCGGTGTGGGATTTCCGTGACTAGGGCATTGCCCATGCAGAAGGCTCGGTGACCGTCGGTCATGCCGTCGTTGGTCCAGCCTTTGGGGAACATCTGGAGCTGGTCCAGTTCGTCGGGCACCAAACGGCGAAGGCGTCCATCCTGTTCGACCACGTGCTTGGTACGGCTGGCTCCGGCTCCGCCCTCTCCGGTCAGGATGGTACGGCTGGGGGCGGAGGGGGAGTCCGGGAAAGCGACAGGTCCTTCGGAATACGTGTACGTGTATCCGGCGGCGGTGGTCCTTTCCTCGCGCTTGCCGCCCTTGAGATACTGCCATGACGGCAGTTTGGCATCATCAATCCAGAACTGTTCGGGCACTTCGGAAGCGGGTACAAGCACATCGCCGAGCGTCTTGTGCGGTCCGTCGTATACGGCGTCAACGCGCATGGTCAGCACGTGGCCGTCGATCATGACGCCCGCATTGCGGAACACGCTGACCTTATCGCCCTTGCCGAAGCTTTGGGTGATTTCATAGGGGTCTTCACCGATATCGAAGCTGGCGGGCTCTTTCTCCTTCACGCTGCGAGTGATGGGGAACGCTTGTGCCATGACGCCGGTCGACAACAGTTGGGTTTCCGGCTCGTCCCATGACCCGTTGCGCTCGGCGTAGATGTACACCCTTCGGCGTCGTTGGGGCATGCCGTATTCGGCCGCGTTCACGACGTGCCATTCGGCGTTGTATCCCAAGCGGTTAAGGCAGGAGAGAATAATCGCGAAATCGCGTCCGCGTTGGCTTGCGGGGGACTTCAACAGTCGATCCACGTTCTCCAACAGCACATACTTGGGATGGCGCATTTCCAAAAGACGGTTGATGCTCCACCACAATACGCCCTTACGCCCTTCGATGCCGGCGGCAAGGGCCAAAGGCTTGGCGACGCTGTAATCCTGGCAGGGGAAGCCGCCGACGAGCATATCGAAATCAGGGATGGTGCGTTCGCCGGCCTCGACCTCATCCAGTACCTTGGCGATGTCTTCGTTCACGCAGGAACCTTTGCCGAAGCGTTTCTCATAGCAGCGCCAAGCGAACTGCTTGGTCTTCTGGCCCATGGGCTCCCACTGGTTGGCCCACACGGTGTGGAAAGGCCCGGCGGGCTTCATGTAGAAATCGTCTCCGGGATTGCCGTAGCCATCAAGTCCAAGGCGGAACCCGCCCACGCCGGCAAAGAGCTCGGCGACTCTAATCTCGTTGGCCACGGCAATCCTTTCGATCCGAACAGATGTGCTCGAATGTCCTGTTCGACTATGCAAAATCCATCAATCTAGCGGTAGACCTGGACTACATTAGCAAATCCTGCACTTGTTTGAACATGTACTCCATGTTGAGCCACCAAGCCTGCTTGGTCATATAGTCGTTCGTGAATGCGGGACTATCGGGCTTGTTATTCCAATGAGCCGGTGCAGGAAGCCGGCGGGAATTGTTGACAAGGCGTGGTCTTTTGTCGGATGCTTTTTCGTAGTATGGAGGGCAATATTGTGCCTTCGCGGCATCGGGGCGCAAATGAAGAATTCTATCATCCGCAGGTTTGACGAAATTGTTATAGACCCTACCGTTCTGATAGCGGAGTCGGACTCCTTCGCGGATTTTGCTGACATCTTCCTCCCATACCGATTGGATTTGGCCGTGGAGGTCCTCCGCGCTGACGCTCCAGAATTTTGCTCCCATAAAACGAATGCCAGCGGGATCGGTGTCTTCCTTGCTGGGATTTTCGTTATTGAACACAAGTAGCAGGAAACGCTGTGATTCCAACAGGCCATACAAGTCGGACGAATCCCATTCAGTCTGTCTGGTCAGTTCGAAGAAATCAGGGATGCCCTGTACCTTGAAATGCTCTTTCGGTCTGCCATGGAAAAGAGTAATGGTTTTAATGCGTATCTGACCATTGTTGAACTCTTCGACATTGAGTTTGTCGAAATCAGAGTCCGTCCCTTTTCCCTCATCGGGACCGGTGAGATGCAACATGCGTCGAATGGCCATATATGCGAGATTTTTGGGCACTTTTGTGTTGGGCCACGAAATATTAAACCGCCTTGTGATTTCAAGCATGGTTTGTTTCTCATAAGGACGGAAATAGTCGAGGATGATATCTTCGACAGAGCGTTTTCCAAGAGCTGCCGCGTCTCGAATAAGACTCTGAGGTGGTTCTTCTCCCAAAATGTATTCTTGGAGAATTGTCGTCATGAATCCCTGCCTAAAGCAATATGCTCGGCTTTTGGCATATTTGCCGTTTGCTTGCGTGGTGTAGCGATAATCTCTATTGCCCTTGGTGCATGTGCCTAAAGTTCTTGTGAGCGACTCCGTAAGTTCAGATGCTCGTCCTTCAACAATGAGCTGGTGGATTTTGTTCCAGTCTTGTTCGATTTCCGCCATATGCTTGTCGGATAATCTGATTAGGTTGCTGTTTGGAAAATCTGGCTCATCGATATCTTCTAATGCAAAGAGATTTGCGTATTTGACTTTATATTTGCGCTTATCTTCATCCTTTCTTTTATTTGAAACATCGCGACGTAGATATTGAATGACTTCAAGGAACTTGTTCTTGTTCCAGAATGAGCTTGTGGTAAAAGAGGAGAACCGTTCGTTGCGATAATTAATAATGTTGAGAACGAGCCGTTCTCCTGCTTGGAAAACGATAATGCCATTGACCCTTTTGACGTCAATTGGCGTTACCTTAAGCTCGACGCCTGCCTCTGGGAAATCCGGGGCAGAAATGTTGTCGGCTTGGTGACTAAACCATATTTGTTCAATGACGTTTCCGGGATAGCCTTTATTGTTGGGGCTCTTCGTATTGTCTGAATCGATTTCTCCCAGTGTTAGGTCGATTGCGTCGAGGGCGTGCTCTTGTATGGCCTTCTTGGTGCGGTATTCGCTTTTCCCGAATAGAGGAGACATTACCCTGTCGGCGGCCTTCTCGTCTGTTCCGAGCCAAACGTGATTTGCCATTTCCGTAGGAGTAATCCATGCAATCACGCTGCCGTCTTCAAGGTGACGAATCATCTTATCGGGATAGCAAATGTATGTCGTTACGCGACAAGGTATGCTGTTGAGCACAATATCCGTTCGGCACAATTCGGTGCCAATCTTGAGCTCTCCTTCGTACATTCCATGAAGGACACGTTCGAGCGTGGTGGTCGCGTCTTCTCCTTCATGCTGTTCTCCACCTGGAAGTGACCACACGCCGTCATCATTATGGGGAGGCGCTACGCACGCGACCGCACTGCCAATTAGGCAAACGGCCTTGATGATGTATGTGCGGTTGTTTGTGGTCGATTGTCGTTTTGCCATATCATCTCCGTTGATAAGAACACTATGTCGTTTTACTCTTTCCTTCATCCTATCCACTACCTCCCCACCACATCGCGTTTCCCCGTAATACCAAGCAGCGCGAACGGACGTTCCGCGTCAAACGGAAACAGAATCGTGCGCGCCAGATGGAATTCCAACCCATGATTGTATCCCCGAATCGACGGTCGTACGCCAACTGGTGCTGAACAGGCACAACCGCACCCTGAACGTCACCGGACCATCCGGCATCAGACAGGAACTCAGCCGCACAACCTACATCGCAACCTACGGCACGACGACCACGAACGCAATCGTAAGCGGCACATCCCGATTCACGCCGAACGGTTAATTGTCGTGTGGCATTCCAGCCAACCAGCATCCTCCCACCCGTCAGCGCCAGCAGCGCGTTTAGCGGCAGCCCGCGCCGCCGCCTTCATAACCTAGGCCGCCGCCGCTTCCACGCGGTGAAAGCGGCCTTCGACTACGCGATTGCATGGGTGGACGACGACATGTGGTGACATGATGCAAACGAAGATGCAAAGGAACACTTATTGACGTCTTGTCAGAGAGCATTGGTGCTTGTGTAGGGGGTTTAGCGATTCCGCTGGGAACTGATGCGACGTTTGAGCAGATAGCTTGATAGACGATCGGCCATATTCCGCGCTTTCTGGAATGCATGTAACTTGGTTCATCCCATTCGGTTTCCAACGGAACCCGATAACGACCTACGGAGTTACTCGCGCATGCGTCTTCGTCATGCTCGCCGCCTAATTCGCTGTGACCGCCAGCAGTTTGGTACAGTCATCGGACAGGTTTACGACGTCGTCAAGCGTTTCGGCGTGGAACGACTACTCGCGGCCGGACTGCGCGCCGTCAACGATCGCGCCGTCGCGGATGAACGGAATCGGCGATTGTCGCCTGACTCACATGTTGCGGTGTCGCCTATAGCGCCGAGGAACGAGGCTTGAAGCGTGCATTGGGGGCACCGGCGATGAGGGCTTTCGCGTCGTCGTCGTACCGGCCGCCTGAGATACAGGCGATTGCGCCTTTGTTCTTGAACTCCATCTGCTGGCCTGTTGTGCTGAGGGATTCGATGTCGGTGATCGATGCTCTTCCATTTGCGATGCGAAGCGTGATATAGGCGATATTCAGTCGTTCGCAATCATTCAAGCTGTCGGTGATGATGCGGTGAATGCTCACCGTCGTTTCGGATGCCGCCAGCTGGTCGAGCTGATCGTTGATATCGTTCCTTACCAGTACGGGCGGTCGGTTCTGCCGCCAAAGATACGGACTGATGGAAGTGGGGAACCGTAAGGTCGCAGCCGTCATGGGAGGGAACAGGATGCGATCGATGTGATAGGGGTCGGGGTGGTCGTCCGAATCGTAGTGCTGCATCTGCAACGATTTGACACCGAGCTCGGAAGCGATGTCTTTCCCGTCGATGCCGACGAGTCCTGCGTAGGGATTCGCGTCATGATGCATTTCGTAATACTGGTGGAACAGACGAACGGCGATTACGGTGGTGATGATCGCCGGAATGCCGAACAGCAACGCTGGCACGATGCTTCCGTGCTGATCCAACTCCATCACGGCCCCCATAATGGCGAACACCCAGCAGAACAAGGCGAACATAGTGTAGAACCACGCCATGCTGAACTGCTGTGAGTCTGCCGCCTTCTCTGCGTCTGCGCGAGGGGCGTCGGTGCCGGTCCAACTGGTGGTACGCCACGATTGTTCGGGAGGCTCCGGGGCGGGAGACTCCAACGACGCGGGAGCGGCGTCGGCTTGCCGGATGCCGGTATATTGCGTGCCGTCCTGATCGTCGAATGGCTGCTGGAACTGCGGTTCGGGAATGGCGCTCACGATCCTCCTCGGTCGATGCTCATCGGTTCATCCTGTCTCCATTGTCCTACTCGGAGAGGGCGCATGGCCGTGAATATCGTTCGTGGGGAGGCGATGTTCAGATACGTTTCTCCCTTTGTTCCGCTGCCATTTAACTGTCGAAAGGGCAATGTCGTTTGCGAACACGTCTGGTCATGCATGCGGGAGTAGGGGAGTTGACATCCATCGCGGAACGGCCACTTGTGGCCGGACGGCTATCCGCCCACGGTCGCGCCGTTGCGCACGAACGACATCAGGCGGTTTTGTCGTTTGCTCTGCTTATTCCACCAATTCGTGTAGCTGCCGCACACTGATGACCCGCCCATGCCGTGTCATGAACGAATCATCACCGCCGTAGACCAGCACTTTTTGATTGGCATCACATCCCATCAATTCTCCTAGGGAATCCAACGTGGCGAACGCGTGGGGATCATAAGTGGAGGACGCCTTGATTTCCACGAGATACCGTATACGCCCCGCCTTTTCGACAATCAGGTCGGCTTCCTTCTGGTTGGAGTCGCGCCAATAGTAGACGTGTGGTGTCTTGCCGCGCGAGTAGTACTCCTTGACGATTTCCGAAACGACCATGTTCTCGAATAGATGCCCACGAAACGCATTGTTCGAACGCAGGTCATCCACACTTTCCAACCCCAACAGGTGTGCGGCCAGGCCGGAATCGTAGAAGTACAGTTTCGGCGTCTTTGTCAGACGCTTGCCGAAGTTGCGGTAATACGGTTGCAGGCGGAATGTAACGAAGCTCGCTTCGAGAATCGACATCCAATCACTGGAGGTATTTGTGCTGATGCGAGCGTCGGCGGCAAGGGAACTGTCGGAGGTGAGTTCTCCGATGCGGTAGGCGCACAATCCGAGGAATCGCCTGAAATCGGCGAGCTTGCGCACTCCCAGTTCGCCGCGCACATCGCGTTCCACATAAGTGCTGACATAGGTGTCGAAGAAGCGGTTCGGGGACAGGCGGCTGGAATATAGACGGGGGTATCCGCCTCGGAGCAGCCATTCGTCGAGATTGCCGGGCTGAAGCCCGGCCGCCAGGATTTCGGAATAGGTCAAAGGAAGCAGATACGTGAGCCCCACTCGTCCGGCCAGTGATTGCGAGATGGACTTCAGCAGCAGGAAGTTCTGGGAACCGGTGAGGATGAACTGCCCCGGTTCGTTGGTGGCATCGACGATGCCTTGGAGATACGAGAACAGCTCAGGAACGCGTTGTGCTTCATCGATGATCGTGTGCTTCGGGTACATGGTGAAGAACAGGCGCGGATCATCCTCGGCGAGATGCCGAGTGTCCGTATCTTCCAGGCTGACGTATAGGAATTCCGGATGTAGCTCTCTTGCCAGCGTGGTCTTGCCGCTTTGCCTTGGGCCTGTGATGGAAACCACGGGGAATCCGGCGAGCAGTTCATCGATATCCGTGGCCAATGTCCTAGGTATCATTATCTTCCCGTCATTTCAACGATTATCGACTCCTACTGAGAGTTTAACATAACTTCTACTGACAGTTTTGCATAGGAGATACTGACAGTTTGACATAATACCTACTGAGAATTCTGCATGGAATCGTGACTGGTTGCTTCGCGCATGGCGCGGGCGTCGCGGGAGGCACCGTCGCTGCCGTCAGGCGTGGTTCCAGCGCTCTCGATGACAGCGCCGCTGCTACATGTTGCCGCCGACGATCTCGTCGTAGAGGCGGGCGAGGCGGTCCTCGCGCTTGGACTTCACGAGCTCGCACTCCCACACGTCGATCACGCGCCAGCCGGCCGCCCGGAGCTCCGCATGCTGGCGGCGGTCGCGCTCGCGATTGCGCAGCAGCTTCGCCGTCCAGAACTCCACGTTCGACTTCGGCGTGCTATGCCGCGCGCACCCCTCATGCGCATGCCAGAAGCAGCCGTTCACGAACACGATCGTGCGCCACTTCGGCAGCACCACATCCGGGTGCCCGGGGTAGCGCTTGTCGTTCTTGCGGAACCGCAGTCCGCGGCGGAACAGGTAGCTGCGCACCAGCATCTCAATCGACGTGTCCTTGCCGCGGATATGCGACATCGTGTACGACCGGGTGCCGCGCGCGTATTTCTCCGGGGGCTTCGGGGTCACCACGGGATCTGCGCCTCGTCGCCCGAGAACGGGCTGTTGTTCGAGAACGGGTCGCCGCCCGAACCCGAGGCGGAGGGGCGCACGCCTGCGCCGCTGCCCGCCGTTGTGCCGTCCGTCGTCACGCCGTGGGCGAGCTCGTCCAGGAACCCATCCACCTCGGCGACGTCGTATCCCTCCTTGAAGCGCACGGTCTGGAACGTCCGGGCTGCGAGTTCGGTCGCCGTCATCGGGTTGCCGGCCTTCAGGCGGGCGATGACCTCGTCGAGAAAATCATCGACCTCGTCGACGTCGTACCCTTCCCTGAAGCGCACGGTCTGGAACGTCTTGTTGCGGATATCATCCACGTTGACCATCGTCATCCTCCCGTCTGGCGACCGGTGGCCGGCGGCCGGCGGCCGGGCTCATGCTTCGGGCGGGGCCGGCTGCGGCTGGTCGTCTTATAGCCCTTCAGCTTAGCCTGGGTCGTTGAGACCCGGCGGCGCCGCAGGGAACGAGCCATCGGGCATCGAAGGGTGGGGCGCAGCGACGAATGTGCGGAGCGCAGGGGCGAACCTGTAGGGTTTGGGCGGCAACCTGCGGAGTTTCGGCACGAACCTGCAGGGTTTCTGAGCAGATGTGCAGTCCCTGACGGCGAATGTGCAGGGTGTCCCCTTGAAGAACTTCCGACCGCTGGTTTTTCCGTTCCGGCGAATCCGCATGATTCTGCCGATTCCGGATGCCGCCATCGGCGGGTAGGGGCTCTTCTTTACGGGATGGCCCTGCAGGTTGCTGGTCGAATTATGCAGGTTGCTGTGGGAACCGTGCAGGTCGCCTTCCGAACCGTGCAGGTCGCCGCCCAAACCCTGCAGGTTCCGCGCCGAATCCGGCGCCTAGGGCTCAGACGGTCTCACGCAGGCTCAGGTAGTTGTCGATGTCCTGCTGTCGTACCGCGCGGTCGGCGTAGATTCTGCGCGACGCGGCGTCGGCGGTGAAGTCGACGTCACGCCGCACCACGACGAAGCCGAGCTTGTCGGCGATCATGCAGGAGGCGTAGTTGCGCGCCAATGCCGCGAGGAATATGGGCAGCGCCGCATCGTATTGCGCGGCGATCTTCTGTCCGCTCGCCGCAAGGTATGAGCCGTACCGGAGATGCCAGAGCCGTGGCGGTATGTAGTAGCGCATGTTCAGAATGTCGCCGGCGCGACGGATGCCGCCCGTGCCGAGGAAGTGCCCGCTGTGGTCGCGCATGACCCAGTAGCCGATGCCATGGCGTTGCCAGTCGTGAATCCAGTGCTCCAGCATCGTCTGCGTCTGGTCGATGCTGGTGTGGCGATGGTTCGGCATGTTCCACCATATGCGCGGGTCGGCGAACAGCGTGTGCAGGTCGTCGAGGTCGTCCATCGTCGGCTTGGACAGGTGCGGCGCCGGCCCGCGCCGGCCGCGGCGTCTGGCTCCGGCGCGTTTCCTTCTGGAGCGGCGTGGCTTGACGATGACGGCTTCGTCGTCGGCGCTGGGATCGGTCGCCGGCTCGTCCGTCGTATAGAAGCCGCCGCTGCGGATGTCCTGACGGACGGCGACCTGCGGGATCGACACGATGTGGATGGGCGCGCCCGGTGAGGGCGCGGTCGTGGCGGTGTCTTTGATGACATGGCGTCGCCCGGCGGTGGAACGTCCTTGGACCGGTGTGGCGATGTGCTGGTTGAAGGTGATTGCGTTGCTGGCATCCGAGCCGGTATCGCATGGCATGGTGCAGAATCCTTCTTTCCTTCTTGTTCCTTCCTTGATCCCACCCCCGAAAACTAGGTAGTTGGGCCCCTCGTATACACCCCCTATTCAATATGTGGCCGCGGGGGATGAGGATTGTGGTCTTGTTCACAACTACGTTCCGGCAGGGAGGGGGATTGGTGTATCGGCGGAGTTCTACCGGCGGAGTTCCGCCGAGGGCACGCGGCCGGGGTGCGGGAATGTGCGACGAGGCAGGGTGAGATAGGGGGTATATGGGGGCTGGAGGAGTGTGTAAGGGGGTGCGTGATGGGTATGGGCGCAGCGGCGCGCGCACGGACTCGGTCGCCGCCGGGCGCGCACGCCACGGACCATGTGCCGGTCCTCGTCGCTATGATGGTCATAACGCGCGTGCGCGAAGCGGCGTATGCGGGTTCGAATGGAACCGAAAGCGGAATCGGATATGGAAGGCCAAGGAGGGCATCATGATTCTCGTCACTACGACACCAACGGTCGAAGGATACGTGATCACGAACTATCAGGGCATCGTGTTCGGCGAGGTCGTCGCCGGCGTGAACATGTTCAAGGACATCGGCGCCAGTTTCCGCAACATGTTTGGCGGACGCAGCCAGGGCTATGAGGAGGAACTGATGAAGGCGCGCAACGAGGCGATCGCCGAGATGCAGCAACGTGCGGAGGCGCTCGGAGCCCATGCCGTCGTCGGCGTGGACGTCGATTACGAAGTGCTCGGCACCGACGGCTCCATGCTCATGGTCACCACCTCCGGCACCGCCGTCCAGCTCGCCCGCGCCCGGTGAGAGGGGGTCGAACCAAAGCAAAAGGGCAGGAACCTTTCGGTTCCAGCCCTTTCTTGCTGGTGCGAGTGGGGGGAGTTGAACCCCCACGAGCATACACTCACTGCCACCTGAAGACAGCGCGTCTACCATTCCGCCACACTCGCAGACAAGTGGATAACTTAGCACCACCTCGTCGAGAGACGCAAATCGAGCGTGTCTTCGGCGTGTCGCGCCGAGGATGCCGCGTTTCGACGCACCTAGGCTACGCGCCACTCCACCGTGTGCGGGGCGGCACCAATCTCGAAGTGGTATTCGGCACAGCCGAGACCCACGTGCGCGAACAGGCCGTCCAACGCCTCCGCGGTCACCGAGCCATCCTCGTTGAGCGTGAAGTGGAACGGCTGCTGGCTGAGCGACGTGGGCGCGGCCATCGCCGCTTCCATGCCGCGCACGAACCAGTCCGGCCAAGTCCCGGCGTCTCCGCCTTCCGTTGTGCCTTCCGTCGCACCGTTCGTCGCACCGTTCGCCACGCTCGCCAGTTCCTCGATCGGCTTCGTGCGGCGCCGCCCGCCCGGGCGTGCGCCATGGCCGAACGCGATCACCCACACCACGGATTCGCCATCGTCCAGCGTCCACCATGCATCGGCCGCCGGCACGGTTTCGGTGCCGTCCAGCACCGCCCAGGACGTCGCCAATCCCAGCTGCACGGCGCGCAGCACGAGACGTTCGCCGTAGTATCCGACCCGCTCTTGCAGCGCGGCGGCAGCCGGCGAGACCGGCGTGCCGTCCGCGTCCTTGAACGCTTGCAGCGTGGCACCACCCGCGTTGCCCGTGCCATTCACGTCGCCGGCGTCACCCGCACGCCCGATCAGCGCGATTGCGTTGTGTACGCCCTTGAACCGGCCGTAGTGCGTCTTCAGCCCGAGGAACGCGTCGTCCAGTCCGGTGGTCATCTGTATGTGCAGGCCGCTCGCCGCGTTGCACGCGTCGATTTCGGCCTGCAACGCGGCGAGCACGTCGGCCGCGACCGGTTCGTCCGTGTAGGCGCGGATCGCGTGGCGCGCGTCGATTGCTTCGAGAAGATTCATCATGATGCCTTTGCGGTGATTGATTGAGGTGATGGGTGGGGTGACGGGGTGATGGTGCGGATGGGACCCCCTCAGTCCGCTTCGCGGACAGCTCCCCCTGACAGGGGGAGCCAAGTCGGGTCAGGGATTCGCTGCTAAAAATCGTTGGCTGCTCCCCTGTCAGGGGGGCCAAGGATGGGCGGGGTCTACTTGCCGTAGAAATGGGCCAGGGATTCGTCGCGGAACTCTTCGAAGTAGCCGCCGTCGATCGAGGCGCGGATGTCGTCGAGGAGCTTCACGAAGAACCGCTCGTTGTGGATCGTGGCGAGCGTGAACCCGGTGAACTCGTGCGCGCGCAGCAGATGGTCCACGTAGGCGCGCGAGTAATGCGCGCACGTGTAGCAGTCGCAGCCCTCCTCCAACGGCCCGAAATCGAACTTGTGTTGCGCGCGCTTGATGTTGTAGCGGCCGTGGCGCGTGAAGATCGCGCCGTTGCGGGCGCATCGCGCGGGTGCCACGCAGTCGAATGTGTCGCCGCCGTTCTCCACGCACGCGAAGATGTCGTCCACGGACGCGATGCCGAGCACGTGACGCGGCCGGTTCTCCGGCATCGCGTCGCAGATCCACGCGCACGTCTCGCCGATGATGCGCTTCTCGATCGCGCCGCCGATGCCCACGCCGTCGAAGTCGAGCGAGGCGATCTGCTCGGCCGCGTGCCGGCGTAGATCCTCATAATTCGCGCCCTGCACCACGCCGTACAGCGCCTGGTACGGCTTGCCGAGGCGGGCTTCGGTGAGCCGCTGGTGCTCGGCCACGCACCGCTGCGCCCAGCGGTACGTGCGCTCCACCGACTCCTCTTGGTAGGAGCGCGTGTTCATCAGCGTGGTGAGCTCGTCGAACGCGAACATGATGTCGGCGCCGATCTTGTGTTGGATGCCCATCGAGATCTCGGCGGAGAAGCGGTGCTCGTCGCCGTTGAGCGGCGATTTGAACGTCACGCCGTCCTCGTCCACCCAGGCGAGGCGCTCCTTGCCTTCCGCGATGATGTCGTCCGATTTCATGCCGGTCACGTCCATCGCGAGCGTCTTCTTGAAGCCGACGCCCAGCGACATGACCTGGAATCCGCCGGAATCGGTGAACGTCGGGCCGTGCCAGTTCATGAACTTCGCGAGGCCGCCGGCCGCGTCGAGCACGTCCTCGCCGGGGCGTTCGAACAGGTGGAACGCGTTGGCGAGCAGGCATTGCGCGCCGAGATCCCGCATCGATTCGGGCAGGACCGCCTTCATCGCGGCCTGCGTGCCCACCGGCACGAACGCGGGCGTGCGGATGTCGCCGTGCGGCGTGTGGATGATGCCGGTGCGGCCGTAGCGCGCGCCGTCCTTGCCCTTGCCGTCGGCCGCGTCCGGCAGGCGCGTGATGGTCTCGAATGAGAACGCGGCACGGTCGCCGGGTTTGCCGGGGGCGGCACCGCGCGGATGCTCGTTGAGGTCGACTACGGCGGTTGCGTCGGTGTTCGCCGTGGCGTCGGCTGTAGTGTTCGTGGGGTTGTCGGTCATAGCTTCACTTTAGGCGGACAAGCGGATTGCGGGAAGGTCGATGGGGCGGGCGGAACCGCTGGAGATGCGTGCGGCGGAGCGGATGGAAGGACGACGTAGGGCTGTCTCGCTTATGAGGGGTACTTCGGAACGTACGTCGATGTGTATCTCCGTTGGGAGGGGTGCCGGAGACGGTGTACCCGGGAGGTTTTGGAGGAATTCCGACGCCCGGCGCAGGTTTCCCGTCGGCGGAGTACCCCTTGCAACGGGGATAGCGGTTCGAGGCCCGTCGCATCCACCCCTTGCAAGCGAGATAGGCGGTGGCGTCGGACGAGTGCGCGCAAAAGGCTCGGCCGGGCGACCCCGCCTAGGCGAACCGGGCGGGCATCCCGGATGGGCGCATGCGGGAAGTCGGTAGAAGATTCACTCGGCACTTCCAACGAACATTCAGGAAACATCCAGAGCTACTGCCTTTACTCTTAGGTAGCAATACGAACCGGCGGCGAGATTGCTGAAGTGCAGACAACGATATGAAGCCGCCGTTCCTATGAAGGAGCAGACGATTATGGCTGATGAGCAGAACAGCTGGAACCCGCAGGGTGACCAGAACACGCAGCCGCAGGAGGAGCAGACCTCGGCCACGCAACCGCTGACGCCGCAGACCGGTGCCGATACCTCCGACCAGCGGGATGCGCAGGCCACGCAGAGCTTCGCCCCCGCATACGGCGGCGAGCCCGCGGACAACGAGCAGCCCACCGAGACCATCGATCCGTCGGCCGTGCAAGGCGCGCAGGCGGCCGCCGCATCCGGCTCCGCCGCGACCCGGACGTTCCCGACCGCGCCTGTGGCCCCGATCGCCTCCACGCCCGCCACGGCGTCGAACACGCCTGAAGCGGTTCCCGACTACGCCGCCGCCAAGGGTGAGCAGACCGTGGTCTCCTCGGCGCCGACCGGCTCCACCGAGCCGACGGCCCCGGCCTCCCAGCCGTCCCAGCCCGCATACGGCCAGTACCGTCCGGCCCCCGAATACGGCGCCTACGGCCCGGTGCCCACGCAGCCCGGCACCGGCGCCCAGCCCGGCGCATCCGCCGGCCAGACGCAGCCCGCGCCGGACCGCAACCCGTACGCCGGCGCGCCGGGAACCTCCAACAATCCGTTCGCGCCGCAGGGCGTGCAGAATCCGCAGAACCCGCAGAACCCGCAGCAGAACCCGTTCGGCCCCAACCCGTCCGCCCCGGGCGCCCCGGGAACCCCGAACAACGGCAACCCGTTCGGTCTCAACCCGAACAACCCGAACGATCCGAATACCCCGAACCTCAACGCCCGCCCGAAGGCCGCCAACGGCACGGTGCGCGGCGTGGTCATCGGCGTGGTCGCCGCGCTCCTGTCCGCCGGCCTGTGCCTCGGCGTCGGTTACGCGGCCATCACGAGCGGCGCGGTCAGGGTGCCGACCACCAGCTCGCTGGCCAACGTCAACTCCGGTTCCTCCGGCTCCGGCTCCGCCACCGCGAAGTCCGGCGAGGCCCCCGACTGGAAGGCCGTCGCCAAGGAGGTCTCCAACTCCGTGGTCTCCATCCAGACCCAGCTGTCCGACGGCTCCGCCCAAGGCTCCGGCGCGATCCTCGACACCAAGGGCCACATCGTGACCAACAACCACGTGATCTCCGGCGCCCAGAAGATCCAGGTGACGCTCTCCAACGGCCAGATGTACTCCGCGCAGGTCGTCGGCACCGACACCACCACCGATCTCGCGGTCATCAAGCTCGACAATCCGCCGAGCGACCTCAAGGCCGTCGAATTCGCCGATTCCGACAAGCTCGCCGTCGGCGAGAACATCATGGCCGTCGGCAACCCGCTCGGCTACGACGACACCGCCACCTCCGGCATCGTCTCCGCGCTCAACCGCCCGGTCACGGTGATGGACGACAACAACAACGACATCGTCACCAACGCGGTCCAGATCGACGCGGCCATCAACCCGGGCAACTCCGGCGGCCCGACCTTCAACGCGGCCGGCCAGGTGATCGGCATCAACTCGTCGATCGCCTCCACCTCCAGCTCGTCGTCCTCCAGCACCGCCGGCTCGATCGGCATCGGCTTCGCGATCCCGTCGAACCTCGTCAAGCGCGTCGCCAACGAGATCATCGAGAACGGCTCCGTCAAGCACGTGGCGCTCGGTATCACGATCACCTCCGACACGGTCGAGGCCGACGGCGTGACCCGCGCCGGCGCGAAGATCACCAAGGGCTCGTCCGGCTCCGCGGTCGTCTCCGGTTCCCCGGCCGCCAAGGCCGGCCTGAAGGAAGGCGATACGATCGTCGCCTTCAACGGCAACGCGGTCGGCAGCAACGCCTCCCTGCTCGGCTTCGTGCGCGCCTCTGCCCTCGGCGACAAGGCGACGCTCACCATCGTGCGCGACGGCAAGACCATGGACGTCGATGTGACGCTCGACCAGCAGGAGGAGAAGGTCAACGGCTCCAACCGCTCCGACTCCAACAGCCAGAACGGCAACGGCTCCGACGGCTCCGGTTCGGATGGTTCCGGTTCCGGCTCCGACGGTTCGGACGGTTCCGGCAGCAACGGATTCCCATTCAACATGTGGTGATTGGCAGCGTCCGGCCCCGGCATTCGCTTCGCGCGAGTGCCGGGGCTTTCCCGTTTCCGGGCCGACCGCAGGTGGGGGACGCGGGTGCGCCGTTGTGCTCCTGCTCCCCCTCAGTCGGCTGCGCCGACAGCTCCCCCTGAAGGGGGCGCATAATGCGTGCGACCCACGCCGTGGGTTGCGGCGCTCGCGGGCCGCTGTTAGAGTGGCAGCGCAATAACCGAATATCGATTCTTTACGCCGTGTATCGAGCGATGCATCATGTGGAAGCGCAGGGTCCGGCCCCGCTCCCGCCCCGATGCCGCCGATGGGTTAACAAGGCGTGACCGAACCAGCCGTGCGTCACGTTTTGCATACCGTCAAGGCCAAGCGATTGCAAAGCGGCACGCCCGGCCCGTACCAGCGTAAGGAGCATCAGATGAGCCAGCTCATCCCATCCCTCACCGCCGATCCAGTCGACCAGGCCACCCCATCGAAACACCGCGGCATCATCCCCGCGCTCGCCGACCTGTGCCGTCGCCTGCCGATGCTGCCGGTCGTCGTCCTCTCCGCGATTCCCGTCGCCCTGCTGTGGAACATCCGCCTGTGGGGCGCGCTCCCGTCGCACGCGTCCGTGCTCGCCGCACTGAGTCATCTCTCGCTCGGCCAGTGGATCGTCGTCGCGCTCGTCGCATACACCGTGACCGACACCGTCATCGGCATGATCGACGACATCCGCCACGGCCAGGTCGGCATCGACCTGCTCGCCGTCCTCGCCATGCTGTCCACACTCGTCGTGGGCGAATACTGGGCGTCGTGGGCGGTCGTGCTCATGGTCACGTCCGGCGAGGCGATCGAGGAATACGCGCAATCGAAGGCGGAACACAGCCTCACCGCGTTGCTCGACGCCGCGCCGCGCACCGCACACGTCGCGAACCTGCCCGGCGTGGGCAGGGGAGCGGCGCGCAACATCGCGCCGATCCGCGACGATGGCTTCCGTCGCGCCACGCGGCCGACGGACGACGTGTGCGCGATCACCGGCCGTGACCCGGAATCCTGCGATCCGGCCGTCGCGCGCGCCGACGCGCGCGTGCGGCCGGGCGCGGACGCGCGATTCGACACCGTGCCCGTCGACCAGGTGCGGCTCGGCGACGTGATCATCGTGCTTCCCGGCGAAACCGTGCCGGTCGACGGCGAACTGCTGTCCGGCGCGGCCACGCTCGACCTGAGCGCGATCAACGGCGAGCCTGTGCCGCGTGAAGTGTACGCTGGCGCGCGCGTCATGTCCGGCGCGGTCAACGGCTCGACGACGCTCGCCATGCGCGCCGTCGAAGTCGCCGCCGACTCGCAGTACCAGCGGATTCTCACGATGGTGAGCCAGGCGCAGGAGTCGCGGCCGGCGGTCGTGCGGACCGCGGACCAGCTCGCCGTGCCGTTCACGCTGCTCTCGCTGCTCATCGCCGGCGTCGCGTGGGCGGTGGCCGGCACGCCGCTGCGGTTCGCGCAGGTGCTCGTGCTCGCGACGCCCTGCCCGCTGCTCATCGCCGCGCCGGTCGCGTACATCGCCGGCACGTCGCGCCTCGCCGCCGCCGGCGTGCTCATCAAGACGCAGGATGTGATCGAACAGTTGGGGCGCGTCACGCAGGTGTTCTTCGACAAGACCGGCACGCTGACCGTCAAGCAGCCGCAGGTCGTGCGCGTGGAGATGGTGGATGACGGCGATGCCGTGGGCGCCGGTGTTGCGGGTGCGCGCGTGCCGAGACTCGACGAGGACCATGTGCTCATGTTCGCGGGCGTGGTCGAAAGCTATTCGGTGCATGTGCTCGCCAAAGGCATCGCGGCGGCTGGGCGCGAGGCGCTCGGACGGCTGCATGCGCGGTACGCGGCCGGGCGGCGCGAGTGCCCGGAGAACGCGGCGGCCGTTGCGGGCGGCGGTGCGGCGGGCGACAGCGCGGCGGCCGTCGCGTCCCATGGCGGATACGGGCGTGACTATCCAGTCGTGACGAACGTAAAGGAGGAATCCGGCAAGGGAATCTCCGCCGAAGTCAACGGTCATGCGGTGCGCGTCGGGCGGCTGGCGTTCGCGGCCGCGGGCGAGGACGGATTCGTGACGGTGGCTGGTGCCGGACGGACGGGCCGGGGCACGGGAGACCCCCTCAGTCCGCTGCGCGGACAGCTCCCCCTGGAAGGGGGCGCAAAGGGGAGGCAGGGACGTGACGAGCTGGAGCGGCTTCCCTTGGAAGGGGGCGCAAAGGCGAGGCAGGGACGCGAACGCGAGCTGAAGCCGAGGGGCGCAAAGAGTGGGGCCCGGTTCGGGATGCTGGCGGCGGACGAGATGGCGTCGTATGTGGCGGTGGACGGGCGGCTGGTCGCGCGCATCGTGCTGCGCGACGTGCCTCGCGCGAACGCGAAGGCCGCCCTCGCGAAGCTGCACCAGCTGGGTGTCGCCAAGCTCACGATGCTCACCGGCGACAAGCGGGCCTCGGCCGAGATCATCGCGCGCGAGGTCGGTATCGACGAGGTGCACGCCGAGCTGTTCCCCGAAGACAAGGTGGCGGCGGTGCGTGCGGTCGCCGGCGGCGACAGGGAACGCGGGAACGGAGGAGCCGGCGAGATCGTCCGTTCCCATGCGGCGGTCGAGCCCGTCACGATGATGGTGGGGGACGGGGTGAACGATGCTCCGGTGCTGGCGGCTGCGGGCATCGGCGTCGCGATGACCGACGGCACGTCCACCGCCGCCTCCGAATCGGCGCAGGTCGTCGTGATGAACGACGACATCGCCGCCGTGCCGCGCGCCATCGCCATCGCGCGGCGTACGAAGCGGGTGATGCTCCAGGCCGTGATCGTGGGTCTCGCGCTCGCCGTCGTCGGCATGGTCGCGGCCGCGTTCAATTTGATCCCGGTGGTCGTCGGCGCGTTCCTGCAGGAGGGCATCGACGTGGTGAGCATCCTGTGGGCGCTCACCGCCGTGTTGGACCGGGACTAGTGGCATCGCTGTTCGCGCTGCGCCGGTACTGTGATGGTGACGCGTCGGTGCTGCGTTGCGGTGTGCGGGTTTCACGCGGTCGCAGTGCTTGCCCATGGCGCTTTCTCGTTCGGGAGGGGTACCTCGTCGTCCTTGCGCGGAGGCAACTGGCCTACGAGGGGTATCTGACAGAGGGCATAACGGGCTTGAGTGGCTCCATGCCGCTCTCCGTGCCCGGAATGACCGTGATTGAGTACCCCTCGTAACGCGGATACGCCTCCGGAACGGTCAAAACGTACCCCTCCCAAGCGAGATGCCGTTAAGAAACGGGGTGGACGCCGTAATACGCGGCATCCACCCTGTTGCGTCGCCTGCGCGGCGGCCAGCAGACTCACACGGTGATCTCGCCGGCGATGGATCGGGGGATCCAGGCGGCGAGATCCTTGCCGGTCAGGCCCTGCGAGAGCAGGAACACGATCTTCGCATAGGCGGCCTCGAGCGTCATGTCGCCCGTGCCGACCGCGCCCGCGCGCGCGATCGCGTCGCCGGCCTCGTAATGGCCGAGCAGCACGTTCGCCTGCTGGCACTGCGAGGCCACCACGACGGGCACGCCCTCGTCCAGCACCTTCGCGAGCACGTCGGTCAGGCCGGGTTCGGTGCACGGCACGTTGCCCACGCCGTACGCGCGGATCAGCACCGCCTCGGGACGCGGGGTGAGCATGTCGTCGAGTCGCGCGGCCGTGATGCCGGGCGCCATGTCGATTACCGCCACGTCATGCCGCGCGTACGGCAGCGGGTCGTACCAGCCTTCGCCGCGGCCCTCGTAGGATTCCCAGTGCCAGGGCGCGCCGGTCTGCGCGAGCAGTCCGGCCGACGGCGCGTCGAAGCCCTCGAACGCCCACGACGACACCTTGCTCACGCGGTTGCCGGCGATCAGATGATGGCCGAAGAACAGCGAGACGCCGTGCGCCCGGCCGCTGATGACCGCGTTGAGCGCGCCGGTCACGTTGGCCGTGGCGTCGGTTTCGACCATGCCCAGCGGATACTGCGATCCGGTGAACACGATCGGCTTGCCGAAGCCGGTGAGCGCATACGACACCGCGGCCGACGAGTAGCTCATCGTGTCGGTGCCGTGCAGCACGACGAACGCGTCGGCGTCGTTGCGGTGCGCCCGCAGGTCGTCGATGATCGCCTGCCAGCTGTCCGGCGTGGCGCACGACGAGTCGATCAGCGGGTCGAGTTCGGTGTACGAGACCTCGTCGGTGCCGATCTGCGTGCCGTCGAGCAGCCCGCGCAGCCAGCCGAGCATGTCGGCGCCGGGGGCGAGCCCGTGCGGCGAGTTGACCATGCCGATCGTGCCGCCCGTATACGTGATGTGAATGCGCATGATGATTGCCTCCTGTCCGGTATTCGGTCTAGTCGGTCCTGTCCGTTCCGTCCGTTCGCGCCGCCCGCTACTTGGCGGCTTCGACCTCGTCCACCGCGTCGGCGTCGAGCATCTCGTCCAGCAGGTTGCCGTCGATGCGCCCGCGCACGTAGTACCAGCCGATGACCATGGCAATCACGACGACGACGAACAGGGCCAGCGTCCAGCGGCCGGAGGCGCTCGTCAGGTTCGAGATCACGACGATCGCGAAGAACACCAGCGACACGTAGTTCGTGTACGGGGCGCCCGGCATGCGGTATTCGGGGCGCGTCTCCTCGCCGGCCTTCACCTTCTTGAGGAACGCGAGGTGCGTGACGAGGATGGAGGCCCACGTGCCGGCGATGCCGATGCCGGCGAGGTTCATGATGATGTCGAACGCGTCGGACGGCAGCACCGCGTTGAGCACCACGCCGATCAGGCCCAGCGCGGACGTGATGATGATGCCGCCGTACGGGATGTGGTGCTTGTTCATGCGGGCCGCGAACTTCGGGCCGGAGCCGGCGATGGCCATCGAGCGCAGCGTGCGGCCGGTGGCGTACAGGCCGGCGTTCAGCGACGAGAGGGCGGCGGTGAGCACGACCACCTGGATCACATCGCCCGCGTGCGGGATGCCGATGCCGGAGAAGAACGTGACGAACGGGGACTCGTTCGACGAGTACGCGGTGTACGGCAGCACGAGCGCCATCAGGATCACGGAGCCCACGTAGAACACGAAGATGCGGATGATCATCGAGTTGATGGCCTTCGGCAGGACCTCCTTGGCCTCCTGCGCCTCGCCGGCCGCGACGCCCACCATCTCGGTGCCGCCGAACGCGAACACGACGCCCAGGGTCAGCGCGAACACGGGCGCGATGCCCATCGGGAAGAAGCCGCCGTGCTCGGTGATGTTGGCGATGCCGGCGTGCGTGTCTCCGACCGGGGCGCCGGTGACGATCGCCCAGATGGCGATGACCATGAACGCGATGATTGTGAACACCTTGATTGCGGCGAACCAGAACTCGGCCTCGCCGAACATCTTCACGCTCATCATGTTGAGCACGAACACGAGGGCCAGCGCGCCGAGCGCGAGCAGCCACTGCGGCACGTCGGCGAACGCCTTCCAGTAGTGGAAGTACACGGCGACGGCGGTGATGTCCGCCATGACGGTGGTGGACCAGTCGAGGAAGAACATCCATCCGGTGATGTACGCGCCCTTCTCGCCCAGGAACTCGCGGGCGTAGGAGACGAACGCGCCCGACGACGGGCGGCGGATCGCCAGCTCGCCCAGCGCACGCACCATCAGGAACGCGAAGATGCCGCAGATCGCGTAGGCGATGGTCAGGCCGGCGCCGCCCTGCGCGAGACGTCCGCCCGCGCCGAGGAACAGGCCGGTGCCGATCGAGCCGCCGATGGCGATCATCTGGATGTGGCGGGGCTTGAGCTCCTTCGCATAGCCGGCGTCGCCCTTGTCCTGCACGACGGTGGCGGTTTCCTTGGCGGTATCCTTGCCGGTTTCCTTTCCGGCGTTCGCGGGTGCGGCCTCCGGCGTGGTCGTCTTCTCTCTCTCACTCATGATTCCGTCCTTTTGTTCGGTGGATTCTCCGATATCGCGGCATCGTGGCGCGCGATCGGTGAACATGATATGACGCTCGATAACCAATCAGGTGAACGGATTCCGCATTGGTGCCTCCATAGGTGCCGGGAGACCGACACGCCGTTGCCGACAAGGTTGTTCGCTGATTTGACTTAATGGTTGTTAAGTGTAAAGTAAGAATCGTCCAACACAGGAGGGACGCGCAGCCGGACCGCAGTGATGATGCTGGTTCATGGAGGAATCCCGTCGGCCGCCAAGCGCTCCCATAGTGAATGCAAGGCAAGGAGAAACGATGTCCGTTTCAATGCAAGCCGCACAATCGCCCCAATCGGTGCGGTCCTCCCAGACGGAGCAGTCCGCGCGCCCGTGGTCCGGTTCCGTCAGTGACGAGGAACAGCCCAAGGCTCCTATTCTGATCGGCATCGCCACGGCGCTCGGCGCGATGCTGTGGCTTGGCCCGTACCTCGGCGTCAACGCCGTGCTGCTGCCGGCCAAGGTGCAGGTCATCGATCCGGCGAACAAGGCCAGCATCATCGCGTTGCTGTCCGGTTCGGCCATGGTGTTCGCCACGCTCGCGAACATCATCATCGGCGGCCTGTCCGACTTGACCCGCAGCCGCTGGGGCCGCCGCACCCCGTGGCTGTTCGTCGGTTCGATCGGCTGCTTCGTGATGCTGCTCGCGTTCAACGCGGTGACGACCGTCCCGCTGCTGGTGGTCTCGTGGTGTCTCTACCAGGTCTTCCTCAACGCCCTCGTCGCCCCGATCGTCGCCGTCATCGCCGACCGCGTGGCGCCCCGGCACCGCGGCCTGGTCTCCTCCATCTACGCGTTCGGCTACGTGATCGGCCAGTATGGCGGTCAGCTCGTCGGCGCGCAGTTCCTCGGCCCGAAGATCGGCACCGGCATCATCGTGATGAGCGTGCTCACCCTGCTGTGCGGTCCGCTCACCGCGAGCCTGATGCGCGAGAAGTCCAGCCTCGGCATGGAGAGGAAGCGCTTCACGTGGGACATGTTCGTCCAGCACTTCATCTTCCCGGTCAAGGATTGCCGCGACTTCTACCTCGCCCTGTTCGGCAAGATGCTCGTCAACACCGCGACCACCGCGATCATGGCCTACCAGCTCTACATCCTGTCCGACTACATCGGCCTCGGCACCTCCGGCCAGCAGAAGTACGTGTCGATCATCTCGATGCTGCTCATGGTCACCGCTATCGCGATGTCCATCGTCGCTGGCCCGATCTCCGACAAGATTCACAGCCGCAAGCTGCCGGTCGCCTTCGCCGCCCTGCTCGTCGCCATCGGCGTGGCGATGCCGATGGTCTCCAACGCCGCGTGGACCATGGTCGTCTACGGCGCCGTCGCTGGTCTGGGCATGGGCATTTTCTTCGCCGTGGACCAGGCGCTCAACATCGAGGTGCTGCCGAACGCGGAGAACGCCGCCAAGGACCTCGGCATCCTCAACCTCGCCAACACCGGCTCCCAGCTGCTCGGCCCGCTGGTCGCGGCCGCGATCGTCGGCGTCACCGGCGGCAGCTACTACGGCCTGTTCCCGGTCTGCGCCGTGGTCTCGCTCGTCGGTGCCGTGCTCATCATGATGATCAAGCGCGTGAAGTGATTACGCACCCCAATCCGCACGCACCCCACCACGCCCAATTAGACTGAACACCGATTAACCAATAAGGAGAAGACATCACCATGGTCACATGGATCGAAACCACCGACGACGCCCGCTGGGTCGCCAAGCCCGCCCCGAAGGCCGGCGCGACGAGCGAGCTCGGCATCGCCCTGACCGGCGGCAAGGAGCAGGAGGTCGAAGGCTTCGGCGGCTGCTTCAACGAACTCGGCTGGCTGCCGCTGCAGTCCCTCACGGCCGAGGACCGCGAACAGATCCTCAAGGAGCTGTTCAGCCCCGACGAACTCGATTTCCGCCTCAACCGCGCCCCGATCGGAGCGAACGACTTCGCCGCCGGCTGGTACAGCTACGACGAGACCCCCGGCGACTACGAGCTCAAGGACTTCTCGGTGGAGGGCGACGAACGCGCTGTGCTGCCGTACATCCGCGCCGCCAAGAAGTACCAGCCGCAGCTGTCCGTCCACTCCAGCCCGTGGAGCCCGCCCACCTGGATGAAGAACCCGCCGGTCTACAACTACGGCAAGCTCGTCATGACCTCCGAGAACCTGCAGGCGTACGCAAACTACTTCGTCAAGTACGTGCGCGCCTACCGCGCCCTCGGCGTGAACGTGACCCGCATCTTCCCGCAGAACGAGCCGTGGTCCGACGCCAAGTACCCCACCTGCACGTGGACGAGCGAGCAGCTGCGCACGTTCATCCGCGACTACCTCGGCCCCACCTTCGAACGCGAGGGTCTGCTCGGCAAGGCCGAGGAGGGCGGCGTCGAGATCTGGCTCGGCACGCTCAACGGTCCGCGCGACATGCAGTTCGTGAGCTTGTACGGCATGGTGCTGGAGAACTACAACCGCTACGTCGACAACATCCTCATGGACGACGAGGCGCGCAAGTACATCACCGGCGTTGGCTATCAGTGGGAGGGCCGCGACTGCATCGAACGCACGCACAAGGCGTGGCCGGAACTCAAGCTCATGCAGACCGAATCCGAATGCGGCATGGGCGACAACTCGTGGGAGTACGCCGAATACATCTTCCACCTCGTCAACCACTATCTGACCCACGGCGCACTCGGCTACACCTACTGGAACATGGTGCTCGCCGGCACCGAAAGCACGTGGGGATGGCGCCAGAACTCGCTGTTCTCCGTCGACACCGAGGCGAAGACCTTCACCCGCAACCCGGAATACTACGTGATGCGCCACTACGCGCACTTCGTCAAGCCGGGCGCGCGCGTGCTCGACGTGGAGGGCCGTTTCTCGTCGATGGCCTCCGCCTACGAGAATCCGGACGGTACGCTGGCCGTCGTCGTGCAGAACGCGCTGGAACGTGAGGTGGAGTTCAGTTTCACCGATCCCGCGGACGCCTCCCGCGCCTTCACCGCGACGCTCGCCCCGCGCTCGTTCAGCACGTTCACGCTCGACTGAGCGGGAACGTGCGCGATGGCGGTCGCCGGCCCGGCGGCTCGGCGTTCTGCCGTCGCGCCGCCGGGACCGTGCGATTCCGCGAATCGTATAGGATGGTCGCGTCAACGACAATACGATTCAAAGGAAACGCAGGTACCCGGTGGGCGGAACGAAGACCGCGATGACAGCGCGCGAGCGCAGGATCAGCATCATCAACACGGCGACGCAGTTCGTGGCCCAGCACGGGTTCTGGGGATTGCGCCTGCGTGAGATCGCGGTGGCCGAAGGCGTGACGGAAGCGGGACTCCTCTACCATTTCGGGTCCAAGGAAGGCCTGCTGCTGGCGATACTCGACTACCGCGACCGCACCGACCGCGTGGCGCTGTACGGCGAGCTCGGCGTGCCGATGCCGCCGGACGACGCCCCCATCGGCGAACAGGACGATTTCCCCGTCGGGCTGCGCGATTTGACCGCGGCGACCGTGCGGCGCAACGCCACGCAGCCGGAGATCGTGCGACTGTACACCGTGCTGCAGGGCGAGGCTCTGTCGGAAAGCCACCCGGCCTTCCAGTACTTCCGCGACCGCGAACAGTGGGTGATGCGCGAATACACGAAGGCCGCGGCCAACGACGGCTGCCACGACCCGCATCGGACCGCGATGCAGACGCTGGCCGCCATGGACGGCCTGCAGATGCGATGGCTCCACGACCGCGAGCACATCGATCTGGTGGGCGAGTGGCAGGCGCTCATCGACCGCATCATCGGCTGACGCCCGTCCCCGAACACCCGTCTCCGGCACCCAATCCATCCCCGATTGGTCCCGATACCGACGATCATCCCCGCATCCGCAAGGCCGCGGGGCCGGCTTCGCACACCTTGAACGCCGGCTCCGGGGAAACCGCGCCATGGCATGGACGCCACGGCGTAATCATCGAACACACCGAAACGCATCGAAAAGGAAAGAGAACATGACCACCCATCCCATCCTGAGCAGAGCGGTAGGCGGACTGCTGGCCGCGGCGACGCTGCTCGGCGGCGTAGGCCTGGCGGCCCCGGCCGCACAGGCCTACCAGCCGACCGTGAAGACGCTCTACGCGGCGTCCGCGCAGGATAAGGTGAACTTCAACAAGAAGAACCCGATCCTGTACCCCAAGTCGGCGCAACTGGAGGACGGCGCGCTCGTGGCGACCTTCGAACGCAGCGTCGGCGACCCGGTCGGGCAGACGCTGCCCATCTACCGCAGCACCGACTATGGCACCACCTGGGAGGCGCTCTCGGAAGTCCAGTCGCCCGCCGCGCTCACCAAAGGCACCGACCGCGAGGCCGAATACGCGCAATATACGAGCGCGTGGACCAACCCGTACCTGTACGTGATGCCCGAAACCGTGGGCGGACTGGCCAAGGGCACGCTGGTGCTCGCCGCCATCGTCTCCGGCGACGACCCCTACCTCAAGGAGCACCTCGCCGCCGACTCGAACTTCAACCGCACGTCCGACGACTTCGACCGCAAGGACGTGGCGCTCGCGCTGTACTCGAGCGCCGACGGCGGCAAGGACTGGGACTTCCTCAACATCGTGGCCAAAGGCGGCTGGCAGGGCTCCTACGGCGGGCCGTTCGCCACCGAGAACGCCACGCACCAGAACGATCCGGTCTGGGAGCCGTTCCTCATGGTCTACGACGGCAAGCTCGTGTGCTACTACTCCGACGAGAACGACTTCGACTGGAACTCCTACGACAAGGAGACCGGCGCCATCGCGCTCGCGGCCGACAACGACACCGCGAAAGAGGACGGCGGCAGCGGGCAGATCCTCGCGCACCGCACCTGGGACGGCAATCTTGCCGATGATTGGAGCGCCATCGTCGTCGACGAGGCCGGCAACAAGTTCAAGAACAAGTACGCGGGCGGCGGCCGCCCGGGCATGACCACCGTCGCGCCCACCACCGACGGCAAGTGGATGATGACCTTCGAATGGTGGAACGGCCGCGACGCCAACATCCAGTACAAGATCGCCGACGATCCGCTGGAGTTCCACAAGGTCGACCGCCAGCCCATCACGAAGCTCGCCGGCGGACTGACCACCGGCGGCAGCCCGGTGCTCGTGCACCTGCCCGACGGGCGGATCCTCTACAACGCAGCCGGCAGCGCCGACATCTGGGTGAACGAATCCGGTGCCAGCGACGGTGCGTGGACGCGCTTCCGGACCGCGGTCGGCGCAGGCTACAGCCGCAACATGCAGTACGTGCCGCAGACCGGGCGCGTAGCGCTGCTGCGGGCCACGTTCGGCGGATTCAACGTCTCCTACGGCGAGGTCGATCTGGGCCGTTCGCAGGGCGCGTACTACCGGCTGGTGAACAAGAAGACCGGTGACGTGCTGAGCGTCGGCGACCAGGCGAACGACGGTGCGAAGATCGTCGCCGAGAAGGCGGGGGATTCGGGTGCTGGTGACGTGCGTGACGCGCAGCTGTGGCACATCGTTCGTCACGCCGACGACACGGCGACCCTGTTGAACAAGGCCGGCGGCCGCGCGATGGCGATCGACGGCGGCACGATTGCGGCCGGCGGCAGGCTGCTCTCCTGGGTGGACGACGGCGGCGCCGACAAGCAGTGGACGCTGGAACCGGCGGGCGACGGCGCGTACCGATTGGGCATCGGCAGCGGGCTGTTCGCCGCGGTCGGTGGCTTGGGAGCAAGTTCCGGCTCGGTTGCCGGCACGCAGGCGACAATCGGCGCGAAGGCGTCCGACGGCTCCGACGAGTGGACGCTCCAGCGTGATCCGGAACAGGTCAAGGCGGCCGCCGTCGAGCCGCTGGCCGGGGTCTCGACCGAGATCGGCACCGCGCCGTCGCTGCCCGGGACGGTGAAGGTCACGGTGCCCGGCGGACTGGCCGAGTTCGGTGACGACGCGACGGCGGTCGCGCCGGTCGAAGCGCCGGTCGCTTGGGATGCGATTGATTCGTCCGCATATGCGAAGGCCGGTTCGTTCACGGTCAAGGGCACGGCGCACGTCACGGCGGTCGGCGTGGATACGACGCTGCCGGTGCAGGTCGAGGTCGCCGTCACGACGGCGGACGGCGGCTCCGGTGACGGTTCCGGTGACGGCCAGAACGGTGGTTCTGGGAACGATTCCGGGAACGGGCAGAACGGTGATGGACACCACGGGTCCGGTGCCGCCGGCTCGCATCATGACGTCGCGGCCGATCGGCGGGACGGCACACAGGATTCCGCCCGTCGCGACGGTTCCATCTTGTCCGCCACCGGCTCGTCCGTCGTGGCCGTCATGACGCTCGCCGGTGCGGCGCTTCTGCTGGGCGCGGCAGGACTGGTGATGGTCCAGCGCCGCCGCGACTGAGCGTCCCGCTGACATTGCTCTGGCATTACCGAGGCGCCTAGGAAGCGCGAGGGAGCGGCTCCGGTCGCTCCCGAACGTGACGCCGAGGCGAGCGGGAATGTGCGGGCGAATGTGCGGAATGTGCGAAAAGCGTTGCAATGCATGGAAAATGGGGGTACCGCGATTCGGTGGCTTGCGATAACCTGTTACGCGTGACTGAATCTTCGAATACTGCAAACGAACTCCGCATCGCCGTGATCGGCGCGGGCCCCGCCGGCGTCTACTCCTCCGACATCTTCCTGCGCCAGCTCAAGAAGCTGGGCGAGGAGCTGGGCCTCGGCACCAAGGCCCGCATCGACCTGTTCGAAAAGCTGCCCGTGCCGTTCGGCCTGGTCCGCTACGGCGTGGCCCCCGACCACCCGTCCATCAAGTTCATCGCCTCCGCGCTCGAGAAGACGCTCGACAACCCGGACATCCACCTGTACTGCGACGTGGAGTTCGGCAAGGACGTCACCCTCGACGACCTGCTCGCCCGCTACGACGCCGTGCTGTTCGCCACCGGCGCCGTCAAGGACAAGCCGCTGCGCATCCCCGGCGCCGACCTCGACGGCGTGTACGGCGCCGCCAAGTTCGTCGAATGGTACGACGGCTACCCCACGGGCGCCCGCGAATGGCCGCTCGAGGCCGAGAACGTCGCCGTGATCGGCGGCGGCAACGTGGCGATGGACGTCGCGCGCGAGCTCATGCGCAACGCCGACGACCTCAAGGCCAAGACCGACATTCCGGACAATGTCTACGAGGGCATCCAGAACAACAAGGCCAAGGTGCTCCACCTGTTCATCCGCCGCGGCGTCGCCCAGGCGAAGTTCAGCGTGCAGGAGCTGCGCGAGATGGAGAAGCTGCCCGGCGTGCAGCTCATCATCAACGAGGACGACTTCGAACTGGACGACGACACCATCGAGGTCGCCGGCAAGGACAAGCTCACCCGCCAGATGGTCGAGGAGCTGTTCGCCATCCGCGAGATGGCCGAGGACATGGAGGACGACGGCGACGTCGACTACGAGGGCAACCCGGCCGACCGCAAGTACTACGTCCACTTCAACTCCGCGCCCACCGAGATCGTCGGTGAGGATGGCAAGGTGAAGGCCATCCGCGTCGAGCGCACCGAGACCGGCGCCGATGGCGTGATGCACCGCACCGGCGAGTTCACCGACTACCCGGTCGAGGCCGTCTACCACGCGATCGGTTACCAGCCGGCCGAAGCCCCCGGCATCGCCTACGACAGCCACGGCGCCCACCTCGCCAACGCGAACGGTGACGGCCGCATCACCACCGAGGCCGAAGGCGGCGAGGTGCGCGAACGCCTGTACGCCACCGGTTGGGCCAAGCGCGGCCCGGTCGGCTTGATCGGTTCGACCAAGTCGGACGCGCTCGCCATCGTCACCAACATGCTCGAGGACCTCGCCAAGGCCGCCGAGGGTGGCCGCGTGGCCGCCGACCGCGACCCCGAGTCCATCGACCGCCTGCTGGAAAGCCGCGGCGTCAAGCCGATCGACTTCGCCGGCTGGAAGAAGGTCGACGCCTTCGAACGCGCCGAGGGCGCGAAAGAGGGCCGTGAGCACAAGAAGGTCATCGAGCCCGCCCAGATGCGCGAGCTTGCCCACGCCGAGTGAGTCGCGAGTCGGTCGGTCACATTCCGGCCAGGTGTTTCACGCCGCGTTTCACGTGACACGTCGTAGCATGGCGTGAAACACCCGCCGGGAGTGCTCGGCCGCGCGCCACATCCGTGCGTCACACAGAAGCCGCGATCGGCGGAATCGGATCCGGGTCCCACCGGAATCCCTGCCGATCGCGGCTTCGTCATATGCTTCGTCCTATTCTCATACGTACACGTGCGCGCGTCGGCATACGCGGGCCCGTGCGCAGTCATCATCATGCGGTTCGATATCACGTTCGTGATATCCCGTGACCGTGATATCGCAGACGTGATATCGCGTATCCGCATAATCGGAAGGTGGTCCGTCATGAAGCAGTCGCGTGGCTCCTCGCATAGGGGGAGGGGAGCGCATGGCGGCGGACGGCCGTCGCGCAACGGCCAGGCGCGCCGCCATCACACGACGCAATACCAGCATGCGTCACGGCGGATGCGCGCCGTCTACCGCCGCCGGCGCATCGTCGTCGGCATGGCGGCGCTCGCCGTGGTCTGTCTCGTCGTCGGCGTGATCGTGCACGTGCCCGGCTGGGTGGCGGGCGCGGGCGACGTGGTGGAGGCCGCGTCCGGCCATCCCGCGCTGCACCGCGCGTCGACGGCCAAGCCGCGCGCGCTCACCGCCGCGGAGCGCGCGGTGAACGCGATCGGCGGCCTCGACGGCGCGGCCGACGTTTCCACGGAAGGTTTCACGCTGTCCGACGACGACCGTGCGGTGCTCGACCGAGCCGTCGCGACCGTCACGTCGGCCGGATACGGCGTATCCGCGACGATGGTCGACATGACGACCGACCGCGCGCTCGCCGTGCACGGCGGCGACGCGCGCTACTCGGCGTCCGCGATCAAAGGCCCCTACATCATCTCCCTCGCCGCGACCGGCACAATCGACCTCGACGCGGTCCAGCAGTCGTCGGACGCGAACCCGACCGGCGTCGGCGCCGACGGGCAGCCGGTCTCCTCCGCCGACGGCGACGCGACGGGCGCGTCGGCCGCGTCGGAGGAGGACGAGTCGGCGATTGCGTCGGACATGGCGCTCACCTCGACCGGTGCGGGCGTGAACCAGCTCATCGCGCAGACGATTTCCGTATCCGACAACAGCAGTTTCGCTGCGCTCCACCGCACGTACGGTTCGGGGGCGTTCGCCGCGTGGGCGACGCGCGCGCATGTGGGCGTCGACGTGACGGGCGGCGCGTACCTCAACATCTCGTCGATGGACATGGCGCGCATGTGGGCGATGGGGTACGGCTACCTGTTCGATGGCGATTCGGCGCTCGCCGTGCGCGGGTCGAAGCCGGCCACGTCCGATGCGGCGCGGCAATGGCTCGCGGGCGAGTTCACCGATACGCTCAACTCGAGCATCCACAACGCGCTCGGTGATCAGGACGGCTATGCGGTGTACACGAAGGCGGGATGGATTGACGAGGACGACTATCACGCGTTGAACGACGCCGGCATCGTCACGAACGCTTCCGGCGGGTACGTACTCGCGGTGATGACCGACGCGGTCGAACAGTACGACTTGGTGGCCGGGTTGGTCTCCGCGCTGGACGGCATCCACTCGTCGGCGATGGCGCAGTAAGCGGATCGTCTTTTCGGACCTGCCGGTGTGGCGTCGGGGTCTCTCCCTCCGTCACGGCTTCGCCGTGCCACCTCCCTCGTCAGAGGGAGGCGAGGCTGGTGTCGTCTTTGGTGGTGGCATGTTGGCTCCTCTGATGAGGGGGCTGTCGGCGGAGCCGACTGGGGGAGAGATTTCGGGATGCATGCAGGCGGTGTTTCACGTGAAACATCGCACGGTCCGCTCGGCTGCCGTCCAGCGAAATTTCAGATAGCCCCGTTAGCGTGAGCCGTATGGACGGCAAAATGCGTGTGCACGGCCATTGCAATGGCCTGAAGACAGCCCTGCTTTTCGGAGTGATGTGGGCCGTCGTCATGCTGGTCTGGTGGGCCACGGGCGGCAGTAGGGGAACCCTCGGCATCTTCATTCTCATCGGACTTGGTTCCACGTTCTTCTCCTACTGGTTCTCCGACAAGCTCGCTATCGCGTCGATGGGGGCGCAGGAGGTCAGCGAGGCGGAGGCGCCCACGCTGTACCGGATCGTCCGCGAGCTGTCCGCCAAGGCCGGCAAGCCGATGCCGCGCATCTACGTAGCGCCGACGATGAGTCCGAACGCGTTCGCCACTGGGCGCAACGAACGCCATGCCGCCGTCTGCTGCACGCAGGGCATCCTCAGGATTCTCAACGAACGTGAGATCCGTGGCGTGCTCGGCCACGAGCTGATGCACGTGTACAACCGCGACATCCTCACCTCGGCGGTCGCCTCCGCGATGGCGACCGTCATCACGTATCTCGGCTATTCGCTCATGTACTTCGGCGGCGGTACGTCGCGCGACGAACGCGACAACGCGTCCGGCGGGCTCGGCCTGATCGGCGTGCTGCTCAGCGCGATCCTCGCGCCGATCGCCGCGTCGCTGTTGCAGCTGGCGATCTCCCGCACGCGCGAATACGACGCGGACGAGGACGGCAGCATGCTCACCGGCGATCCGGAAGCGCTCGCCTCCGCGCTCAATAAGATCTCGTACGGCGCGCAGACCACGCCGATGCGCAAGACCGCCGGCACGCAGTCCGTCTCCGCGATGATGATCGCCAACCCGTTCTCCTCGGTGGGATTCTCGAAGCTGTTCTCCACCCATCCTCCGACCGAGGACCGCATCAAGCGCCTCATGCAGATGGCCCAGGAGATGCGCGCCGCCCAGGTGTACGGCGGTGCCGGTGGGGTCGGCGGTCCTGCGCAGGTGCGCTGGTAGCGTCTCGCCGTCCGCCGATTCGGCCGATGTGAGTCCCCGATGATTGAGGTCATCGGGGACTCACTTGTTATGAGGCGGGGAAAACGTTGGAATCATTGGGGACACGCCGTATGCGGCCTATTAAGTTCATTCGTTTGACAAACATTGTTCGACCATTTAACATATTGAATCGTCAATCGGAAACGGATGGCGGCGCACAGTGATGGGACGCCACGCGGATTCGACGAAGAACGCAGTGAACACGAACATCAAAGGAGACTGCAATGGGTCTGTGGGATATCGACAAGATCGAGTACGTCGGTCGCAAGGGCGAGAAGGAAGGCCTCGGCTTCCGCTACTACGACGCCGACAAGGTCGTCGCCGGCAAGAAGATGAAGGACTGGCTGCGCTTCGCGGTCGCCTACTGGCACACCTTCGACCAGCGCCTCGTCGACCCGTTCGGCGACGGCACCGCCGAGCGTCCGTACGACAAGTACACGAACCCGATGGACCTCGCCCTCGCCAAGGTCGACTACGCGTTCGAGTTCTACACCAAGCTGGGCGTCGAGTACTTCTGCTTCCACGACCGCGACATCGCGCCGGAAGGTGACACCCTGCGCGAGACCAACGCCAACCTCGACAAGGTCGTCGACAAGATCGAGGAGAACATGAAGTCCACTGGCGTCAAGCTGCTGTGGAACACCCAGAACCTCTTCACCAACCCGCGCTTCGTCTCCGGTGCCGCCACCTCGCCGTTCGCCGACATCTTCGCCTACTCGGGCGCGCAGGTCAAGAAGAGCCTCGAGATCGCCAAGCGCCTCGGTGCCGAGAACTATGTGTTCTGGGGCGGCCGTGAAGGCTACGAGAACCTGTGGAACACGCAGATGCACCGCGAGCAGGCCCACATGGCCAAGCTTTTCCACCTGGCCGCCGACTACGCCAAGGAAATCGGCTTCGAGGGCCAGTTCCTCATCGAGCCGAAGCCGAAGGAGCCGACCTCGCACCAGTACGACTTCGATGCCGCCGCCGCGCTCGCCTTCCTCAAGACCTTCGATCTGGACGACGTGTTCAAGCTGAACCTCGAGGGCAACCACGCCAACTTGGCCGGCCACTCCTACCAGCACGAGGTCCGCTTCGCCCGCGAGAACGGCATCCTGGGCTCCCTCGACGCCAACCAAGGCGACAAGCTCATCGGCTGGGACATGGACGAGTTCCCGTCCGACCTGTACGACTGCGTCGCCGTGATGTGGGAGGTCCTGGCTAACGGTTCCATCGGCCCCCACGGCGGTCTGAACTTCGACGCCAAGCCGCGCCGCACCTCCTTCGCCGCCGACGACCTGTTCCGTGCGCACATCGTGGGCATGGACTCCTACGCCGCCGGCCTGCTGGTCGCCGCCAAGATGCACGAGGACCACTACATCGAGGATCTGCAGGCCGACCGCTACAGCTCCTACGAGTCCGGCATCGGCAAGGACATCGAGGACGGCAACGTCACGCTCGCCTCCCTCGAGGAGTACAGCCTCGACAAGACCCAGGCCGAGCTGCGCGCCGCCACCAAGTCCGACCACCTCGAGCAGGTCAAGGCCACCATCAACAACTACATCATCGACGCACTGGCCGAAGCGTGAGCCGAAAGCCCGGTGGGCTTTCGGGTAGCCTCAGGCGAGGTTGAGGCGGGACGGCCGGCGACGGGGCTTTATTCGGATCGCAATCGCCCCATTGGGTAACTGGAGGCGATATATGGCAAACCCCCGGAATGAAGAACGGCTTCATTCCGGGGGTTTGCCATATGCGATGGCGGCTGATGCCGGCGGTGATTGCCACCGAACAGGAACCACATGAAGGCAAGTTCCTGCTCCCGCTGGCGGGAGCTGGCCGCCGTAGGCGGTCTGAGGGTGGTTCGGCGCCGAACCGCGACCACCCCCAGTCGGCTTCGCCGACAGCCCCCGCCGGCGGGGGCGTGAACATCGGTATCCGGTGGGAGGTCCATCGTGATGCGACAGCCCCTCGCCGGCGGGGCGGCGGCTCCTTCTTCAGCCGCGGGCCTTCACGTAGGCCTCGTTTACGGCCTCGGTCGGCTCTCCGGTCTCCACGCCGTCGATGGTGAGCGGCCACTCCGGCGGCTCGGCCTCACCGGACAGCACCCACGCGGCCTGACGCGCCGCGCCGATCGCCACGTACTCGTCGGTGGCCGGGCGCGTCACGTCCATGCCGAGGATCGATGGGGCCAGTGTGCGGATCGCCACCGACTTCGCGCCGCCGCCGATCAGCAGGATGCGGTCGATCCGCGCGCCCAGCGAACGGATCAGCTCCAGGCAGTCGCGCTGTGAGCACAGTAGACCCTCGACGAACGCGCGCGCAAGATTCTCCTTCGTGGTGTTGTGCAGGGTCAGACCGGTGAGCGACGCGGTGGCGTCGGGGCGGTTCGGCGTGCGCTCGCCGTCGAAGTACGGCACGAGCGTGATGCCGCCGGCACCCGGCTCGGATCGGAAGGCCAGCTCGGCCAGTTCGTCGTAGTCGATACCGAGGGCCGCGCGGCCGGCATCGATGATGCGTGAGCCGTTGATTGTGCAGGCGAGCGGCAGGTAGTGGCCGGTGCAGTCCGCAAAGCCCGAGACCGCGCCGGTCAGGTCGTACACCGGGTTCTCGGCGATGGCCGCGGCCACGCCGGACGTGCCGAGCGAGATCGACACGTCGCCTACGCCCATACCGAGGCCGAGCGCGGCCATTGCGTTGTCGCCGCCGCCGGGGGCGAGGATGCAGCCGCCGTCGACGTTCTTGCCGGCGATGGCGGGGGAAGCGTTCACGGCGGCCGTCTCGCGCGGGCCGAGCACGGTGGGCAGGATGATGGATGCGGCGTGCGCCTTGGCGGCCTCCTCGCCTTCGGCGGCGGCCAGCACCATCGCGATGAGGTCGCGGCGGTACTCGCCGTGCGCGGCGTCGTAGTAGATGGTGCCGGACGCGTCGGAACGGTCGGTGAACAGCTTGTCGAGGTGCGCGTCCTCGCCTTCCGCGACAGGGCCGTAGCCGGCGATGCGCCAGCTCAGCCAGTCGTGCGGCAGGCAGATCGCGGCAATCCGCTTCGCGTTCTCCGGTTCGTTCTCGGCCACCCATGCGACCTTGGTGAGTGTGTAGGAGGCGACCGGCGAGGAGCCGACGGCCTTGACCCAGCGCTGCTTGCCGCGCGCGACGACGTCCTCCGGCTCGCCGTCCGCGGCCGGGGTGGCCTCGCCGAGCTTCTCGATGAGCGCGGCGGCCTGCGGCGCCGAGCTGGTGTCGTTCCACAGCATCGCGTCGCGGATCACATTGCCCTGCCTGTCCAGGATCACCATGCCGTGCTGCTGCCCGCCGACGGCCAGCGCGGCCACGTCGTCGAGTCCGCCGGCCTGTTCGGCGGCGGACCGGAACGCCTCCCACCAGTATTCGGGATTGACCGACGTGCCGTCCGGGTGCTTGGCCTGGCCGAAACGCACCTGTTCGCCCGTGGTGGCGTCCGTGATGCGGACTTTAGTTGATTGGGTTGATGTATCGACTCCTGCGACCAATGTACGAGTCATGTTTCCTCCTCGATGAGGGCCGCGCGCAAGACTTTCGACGCGCCGCACCTAATAAGTTAGACGATTAAACTATACTGTATTCCGGCATGAAGATGCAAGTGAGGTCGCGTCGTACGCCATACGACATGCGACGGCCGGCCGGCACGCGTCGCGCGGCGTCTACTATGAAAGTCTACGTCGCCACACGGCCCGAAGCCCAAGACAAACAACAGAGAAGACGAAGACGACAGCATGAAGGGACAGGTACCATGGCCGCTTTGAGGAAGATCAATCAGGACGATCTGCGCAACCACAACCTGTCCGTGACGCTCGACGCGATGCTGTGCGCGAGCGACCCGCTGAGCCGCGCCGACCTCGCCAAAGAGACCGGACTCACCAAGGCGACCATGTCGCTGCTCGTCTCGATGCTGCTCGACTCCGGCGTGGTCGTGGAAGGGGAGCCGGTCGCCGCCGCATCCTACGGACGTCCCAGCACACCGCTGCGCATCCACGGCGGCCGCATCGCCGGCATCGGCCTACAGGTCAACACTGACGGCTACGGCTGCCTCGCACTCGACATCAACGGTGACACGCTCGGCCGCGAATGGGTGAACGACGACATGACCGACTGCGACCCGCAGGACGTGTTCACGAAACTCGACACCATGACGGCATCGCTGGAACAACAGCTCGCCCGCCGCGGCTGCACGGTGGCCGGCACCAGCCTCGCCCTGCCCGGCGTCATCACCGGCAACCGGCTGACGGTCGCCCGCAACCTCGGCTGGACCGACCTCGACCTCACGCGCTTCGACGTGGTGCGCCGCCTCGACGCCATCCCCGGCAACGAGGCGAAGATGGCCGCCATCGCGCAGATCCCGGGCTACGCCACAGAACGCGCCGACTTCCTGAACGTCGTCGACCGACGCGACTCCTTCATCTACGTCTCCACCGACGTCGGCATCGGCGGCGCCATCGTGCGCGACGGCGAAGTGGTCCGCGGCTCGCACGGATTCTCCGGCGAAATCGGCCACCTGTCCGTCGCGATGGACGGGCCGCGCTGCACGTGCGGCCGCCGCGGCTGCCTCGAAATGTACGCGGGCCGCCGCGCGATGGTCGAAGCCGCCGGACTCGCTGACGGCGGTCTCGCCACCCAATCGGATGCCGTCAGACGGCTCCTCGACGGCTGGCGTTCCGGCGACCCGCGGATCACCGCGGTGATCGACCAAGCCGTCGACGCGCTCGTCTCCGCCATCGCCTCCGCCGTCAACCTTATCGACGTGGACACCGTGCTGCTCGGCGGCCTCTGGACGCACTTCGGCGACGAACTCACCATCGTGCTCGAAAACCGCCTGCGCGGGGAGGTCGTCGGACCGGGCGGCATGACGGTGCGCGTCGCCACGCCGCCCGTCGCGGAACACCCCTCGCTATACGGCGCGGCCGAACGCGGCCTGCGCCGGTTCATCGACGACCCGCTGCGGTTCATCGGCGCGTGAACGTTCGGCGGCGACGGCGGGCGATGCGAGGACCGGTGCGGTGATTGGCGTGAGAACCGGTGGGATGGCCGGTGCGCCGGCCGCCCGAGTAGTGAGACGGCGGGGTATCACGTCGGGCGGCGCGTTTACACTGGTGGCTCGCGTCCAAAAGACGCACCCTTGCGGATGTAGTTCATCGGTAGAACGAAAGCTTCCCAAGCTTTAAAGGCGGGTTCGACTCCCGTCATCCGCTCCAGTCACGGGCCGGCGGAATCCCGCCGGCCCGTTGCGTTACGCCCCGTTTGCATGCCCCACTGCACCCATGGTGCGGTAACACATTTCCTCCACAACCCCGGAATCATGCGGTTTTTGAGCACCGCACCATGGGAAGTTTGCCGCACCATGGGAATGTTGGTTGGGGAGAGGTGGGGTTGTTGATGCGCAGCGGGGGTTATGCGCAGCGGGTGGCGCGGGAGATTGGCTCCCAGGGCTGCACGGGGACCGGCTCGGTCGTGAAGATCCGGCGCGTGGGCTCGTCGAGCACGCTCGTGTGGATCGTGGCCTCGTTCACGTATTCGTCGAACCAGGCGTCGGATGCGACGAAGTAGCCGTCGCGGCCCGCGTCCTTGCCCCAGCTGTTCTCGATCTTCCAGCGGTTCGGCTTGCCGTCCGCGTCGAGGTTCACGCCGAGCAGGGTCATCGCGTGGTTCGACGGGCTCACGCCGTACTCGAGACGATCGCCCTTGCCCATCGTGTACTCGATGCCGAACAGGTCCTCCACACGCACCACGTCGCGGCTGAACACGCCCTCGCCGCGCAGCGAGAACTGCTCGCAGTCGCACGCGAACCACACCGGACGCCCGCTCTTCAACTGGTCGATGATCGCCTTCTTGAACACGCTCATCTCCACGTTCGCGAACTCGATCGGGTGCCCGCCGACCACGTTGCCCGTGTGCGCGAGACGGTACAGGCGGCCGAACGGCGTGCGCGCCATCGGCGCGTTCACCACGCCCACGTAATCGTCGAGATCCTGCTTGACGTACTTCGCGTAGAAGTCGAGCGGCGTGATGCCGTGCTCGCTGATCAGTCTGCCCTTCACGAACCCGTCATCGGGCTTCTTGCCATCGGACTTCGTCGCGGCGTCGCCGGAATCCTTCTTCGCATCGTCCGCATCATCGTCGTCATCCTTCTGACGCGCCGTCCAATCGAACGTCTTCGGCGGCTCGCCGAGCGCGACGGCGACGATACGGTACACGTCGTCCATCTGCTCGCGCACGCGCGCACGCAACGCGGCGGCGGACTCGCCCGCCGCGTGACGTGTGCGCAGCTCGAGCGCGAACTCACGCAACTTCGCGTTGAGATATTGCGTGAACGCGTCCGAATCGCGGGAATTCGCGGTCTCCAGGTACGCGGACTTCGGCACCAGAC
Organism: Bifidobacterium sp. LH_424; assembly: GCF_056356895.1. NCBI lineage: Bacteria > Bacillati > Actinomycetota > Actinomycetes > Bifidobacteriales > Bifidobacteriaceae > Bifidobacterium > Bifidobacterium sp. LH_424. Next base: position 186,515 of record NZ_JBKEVC010000002.1, on the reverse strand, counting down.
CATACTTCGCGGCGAGCGAGGCGAACATCTGCCACCAGCCGCCGTCGTCCGCCGGATAGTCGTTGATCGCCTGGAACAGGCGCGAATCGGTCGGCTCGTCGAGCGTGGCCAGCACCTGATCCAGATAGAAGTTCGACTTCTCGATCTTGTCGTAGAAGAACAGGTAGGTCTCCGAGAACTCGAAATCGTCGAGGTTCCAGCGGCGGATCACATCGTGGCGGAGCGTGTTGAGGCTCGCGAACATCCAGCAACGGCCGGAATGCTCCTGCGCGGTGATCGAGCCCTGCTTGAGCTCGATCGAGAAATCGTCGCGGGGCAGCGCGCGCAGGCCGCGGTAGTCGGTCGCGGCCTTGAGCACGCCGGCGCTGGTCGCGGCGGTCGCGGCCACGCGGTTCGTGCGGGAGGCGTTGAAGTCGGCGGAGTAGGCGTCGAGCGCGGCGGGGGTGAGGGCGGAGGTTGCGGTTTCGGGTGTGGGTTGGGTAGTGGTATCGGTCATGGTTCCCTATTATCTCGCGGATTGGGGCGCGGGAGACCCCCTCAGTCGGCCTTCGGCCGCCAGCTCCCCCTGAAGGGGGCGCATGCACCGACTCCCAGTGCCACCGATTGAATACCAGCCAGCTCCCCCTAAGGGGGCACTTGTGCGGGGCATGTGGACGTGAGGCGACGGGGGCATGACTTGTGCGGGAATTCACAGCGGGGAATGATCACCCGGCGTGCGTGTTCCGGGCGGCGGCGCGATAATGGCCGTATGACTATCGCAACTCCCGAACGTTATGCTGAAATGCTCGACGCCGCACGTCGCGGCGGATACGCGTACCCCGCCATCAACGTGACGAGCACGCAGACCCTGAACGCCGCTCTGCAGGGCTTCGCCGAAGCCGAATCCGACGGCATCATCCAGGTGTCCGTCGGCGGCTCCGCCTACTTCTCCGGCCAGAGCGTGAACGATCGCGTCACCGGTTCGCTGGCGTTCGCCGCGTTCGCGCACGAGGTCGCGAAGAAGTACCCGAACATCACCGTCGCGCTCCACACCGACCACTGCGCCAAGCAGTACCTCGACGAGTGGGTGCGCCCGCTGCTCGCGCACGAGGCCGACGAGGTCGCGCACGGCAAGGAGCCGACCTTCCAGTCGCACATGTGGGACGGCTCCACCGTGCCGCTCGACGAGAACCTCGACATCGCCGAGGAACTGCTCGACAAGTCCGTCAAGGCGCACACCGTGCTCGAGATCGAGATCGGCGCGGTCGGCGGCGAGGAGGACGGCCACAGCCACGAGATCAACGACAAGCTGTACTCGACGCCGGCCGACGGCGTGAAGGTCGCGCAGCGACTGGGCCTCGGCGAGCGCGGCCGCTACATGGCCGCGTTCACGTTCGGCAACGTGCATGGCGCGTACAAGCCGGGCTTCGTGAAGCTGCGCCCGGACCTGCTCGGCGACATCCAGCGCGAGGTCGCCACCGCCGTGGTCGACGGCCGCGTGGCCTCCGCCGCCGGCGCGGTCGACTTCCCGGCCGGCAAGCCGTTCGCGCTCGTGTTCCACGGCGGCTCCGGCTCCCGCCCGGAGGAGATCGCCGAGGCGGTCAGCCACGGCGTCGTCAAGATGAACGTCGACACCGACACCCAGTACGCGTTCACGCGCGCGGTGGCCGGCCACATGTTCGAGCACTATGATGCGGTGCTCAAGATCGACGGCGAGGTCGGTAATAAGAAGTTCTACGATCCGCGTTCGTGGGGCCGCGAGGCGGAGACCTCGATGGCCGCGCGCGTCGTCGAGGCCTGCCAGGAGCTCGGCTCCGCCGGCAAGGCGCTGAAGTAGTGCTCGAGTAGTGCTCAAGCGCTCAAGTAGCGGTTTCGCGGGGAAAAGAGGAGGCCGATGCCGTCATGGCACCGGCCTCCCGCCGTTTGAGCTGTTTGATCCGTTTGGCCCGTTTGGCCCGCTTCGGTCTTGGCCCGTTTGCGGCCCGCTACATCACCTTCGTGCTTTCGAGGTTGCGGATGACCCAGTCGTTGAGGCGGATCACGGGCTTGCGCAGCACCAGGCCGAGCACGAGCGAGGGCACGAGGAACAGCGCGAGCTTGCCCATCGCCACCCAGTACTCCATGCCGTAGGCGCCGGCCATGGCCGAGTGCATCGCGTCCACCGCGTACGGGAACAGCAGCCAGTGCGAGACCACCTGGAAGAACGGCGGCAGCGTCTCGATGGGGAACGTGCCGCCCGAGCCGGCCACCTGCATGACGAGCAGCACCACGGCGATCGCCTTGCCGATGTCGCCGAACGAGACGGTCAGCGTGTACACGATGTTCGAGAACACGATCGCCGCCAGCCATCCGACCATCATGAACCGGATTGGATGCTCGCACTGCACGCCCAGATACAGCAGGTCGCCCAGGCAGACGAGCGTGCCCTGCATGAGCGCGAGCACGCCGAACAGCATGTAGCGCCCGAAATACTCCTGATGCATGCGCAATCCGAACCGTCGCGCGTTGCCGGGCGATTCCGAATGCGGCTTGCGCAGCACGTCGAGCATCGCGCCCGGGCCGGCCGTGCGCCCGATGATCACCGCGTCGCGCAGACCCACGTCCTCGCCGAGCGGCAGCACGTTGCCGAGTCCCAGGATCTTCGCCTTCTCATGGTCGGAGATTGCCACCTTGAGCATCGCGACGAGGATGATCGCGCCCACCCAAATCGCGAGGATCGTGTAGAACGGCGCCATCGCGGACCCGTAGTTCGCGATCGGGTAGATGGCCTCGCGGTCGAGGGAGACCGGCGCGGAGAGGATCGTGGCGATCGTGTCCGGATCGGAGGACGCGACCGCGGACAGGTCCGCCTTGGCGCCGGAACCGGAATCGCCGGAACCGGAATCGCTGCCGCCCCCGCTCACCGCGCTCGCGAACTTCGCGTTCAGATCGTCGAGCTTCGCCGCCGCCTTGTCGAGCGTCGAGGCGACGTCGCCCAACGCGGTGCGCACGTCCGCCAGACTGTTCGAGATGCCGCCGGACAGGCCACGCACGCTGGCCGTGGTCGCGGCGAGGCCGTCGACCACGCCGCTGGCCTGCGAGACCATGTCGTCCATCGACGAAGTGAGCGCGTCGATCTGCGGCTTCAGCGTGGACCGGTACGTGTCGGCCGCGTCGGTGACGGACTTGCGCGCGGCCGCGATCTGCGCCTGCAGATCGCGTCGCGTCGCGTCGAGTCCGGCCTTGCCGTCGGACGCCTGCTTCGCCGCCTCGCCGAGCGTGCCGGCGGCGGCGTTGAGCGCGTTCTGCGTGTCCACCGCCTGATCGGCCGCCGCGTTGAGCGCGTCCTGCAGCGCCTTGCCGTCGGCGTCGCCGCTTGCGCCGGCCGTGTCGGCCATGGCGCGCAGCGCGGTCGCGTAATCGCCGTACGCCGCGGCCTGCGCGCTCACCTGCTGCTGCAGTTTGGTGAGCGTGTCCGCGACCTTGCCGTTCTGCGTGTCCTCGTCGTCGAACGCCTTGTCGATCTGTTCGCTGATGGAGTCATAGGCGCCGCCGGCCTGCTTCAGCGCGTCGGCGACGCCGCCCGACGCGCCGTTCATCGCCTTGACGAGCGACTGCGCGCCCTGCGAACCCTGTTCGAGCGCCTGTTTCGCGGCGTCGCCCTGCGTGCCGGCGGAGCCGAGCATCCGGTCCGTCGAGTCGATGATGCCGTCGGCGGCGGCGAGCAGCTGCGCGTAGGAGTTCGCCTGCGCGGATGCGGTCTTCAGCCGCGCGGACATCGTGGTGATGTGCCCGGTCGCGTTCTCCACGTACTGCTGCATCTGCGGGCTGTCCGCGTAGCCGGCGACGTTGGAGGCGAGTCCCAGCGCCACCTGTCCGAGGGTCTTCGCGAAGGTCTGGTCGATGGTCGTGGCGACCGTGCCCGCGCCCTGATCGGTGATGTGCGGCGCGATCGGGTTGATCTTCGCGTTGAGGTAGTAGTCGAGCCGCGCGTGACGGATGGTCGGCGAGAACAGCGTCATCATGTCGGCGCTGAACGATTTCGGGATGACGAGCGCCGCATAGTATTCGCCGGAGTACACGCCGTCGATGGCCTTGTCCTTGTCGACGAACTGCCAGTCGAGCTGGTGGTTGGCCCTGAGTGCGCTCGTCACCGTCTCGCCCACGTTGATGCGCACCGGCATCAGATCGGACTTGTAGCCCTTGTCGGTGTTCGCGACGGCGACCTTGAGCGCCTTCGTGTTGCCGTACGGGTCCCAGCTCGCCGCGATGTTGTACCACGCGTACAGCGCGGGCACGATGACGAGGCCCACCGCCACGATGATCGCGATCACGTTGCGCGTGGCCTGCCGCACGTCGCGTGCGAAGATGCGCCAGATGTTCCTCATCGTTCGTCTCCCTTCGCGGAGTCGGAGTCGGTTGCGTCGGTTGCGTCGGTCGCGGCCGCGCCTGCGCCGCGTGCCGCGCGCTTGCGCCGCCACATGTAGCCGTCGAGCATCACGTCGCGGAACTGTTCGGACGTCATTGCGCCGACGCCCACCTGCTGCGCGTAGCTTTCGCGCGTGTATTCGACGACGATGAGATACACGTCGATGACGATGATCGACAGGATCCACGCCGACAGCATCGCGATCTTCGCCTGCGTGAAGAACAGCAGCATGAGGAACGCGATCGGCAGCACGGTGAGCAGCACGAGGCCGGCGACGATCATCCGCGGGTAGCGGTCGAAGAAGCGGTGCGCGCGGCGCTCGATCAGCTCGCGCATGCCCTGCGAGGAGTCGGAGGCGACGCGGAACGCGGAGGAGAGGCTCACCCGCTCGTTGACCATCGAATCATGTTCGGTGATCATCAGGTCGGTGTCGCCGAGACGACGGTCGAACAGCGCGTTGAGGTTCATCGCGTACCGGCGCACGACGAGTCCGACGAACAGCGCCGCCGGCACGTAGTAGAAGAGGTGCAGCATGTCGAGCCAGTAGTGGTTCGCGTACATGCCGCCGATCGGGCCGCGCATCGCGTTGATGCCGTAGGTGAACGGCAGCCAAGGGTGCAGTTCGCGGAAGAAGTTCGGCATCAGCTCGATCGGGTACAGGCCGGACGCGCCCGGGATCTGCACGATGACGAGGATCACCGCCACCGCCTTGCCGATGTGACGGAACGCGACCGCCAACGCGTAGATGATGTTCACGTACACGAACGAACACCAGACGCCGGCGAGGACGAACAGCAGCGGATGCGCGCATTGGATGCCGATCACCAGATTGCCGACGGTCACGATCAGCGCCTGCAGGAATCCGATCGCGACGAGCAGCAGCCACCGGCCCAGATACGCCTGCGTGGAAGTCATGCCGCGCAGCTCCTCGGCCGCGGCACCGGCCGCCGCGCCGGTCGCTTCTCCCGCCGCTTCTCCGGACTCGCGCGACTCGCGGTCCACCTCCAGCTTGTAGATCGCGATGAGCACGAAGCCGCCCACCCACAGGGCGAGGTTCGTGTAGAACGGCGTGACCGACGAGCCGTAGTTGTCCATCGGATACACGGTGCGCGTGTTGAGCGTGACCGGCGATCCCATGAACTTGCCGAACTCCTTGTCGTCCAGATGCAGCGCGTCCTTCACGGCCGTGTACGCGGCGGAGCTGTCGAGCGCCGCCACGTCGGTGCGGACGCCGGTCACGTCGCCGATGAGCTGGTCGAGCGAATCGTGCGTGCTCGTCACGGTCTGCTTGGTCTGCGTGAGCGTGCCGGACAGCTGGTCGAGCAGGCCCTGGGTCTGCGTGGCCGTGTCGGCGAGCGAGACGAGCGTGCCCGACATCGTGCCGTTGAGCGCGCCGAATGAGTTCAGCGATGTGTTGAGGTTCGGCATGACCGTGCCGGTGAGCGTGCCGCGCGCGTTGGACAGTCCGGTGATGCCGTCGCCCACGGCCTTGCCGGTCGTATCGGACAGGGAGCCGGCCGCCTTCTTGCCGCCGTCGATGAACGCGGTCGCGTCCTTCTGGAAGTCGTCGGCCTGCTGCTGTTGCTTGGCGACCGCGTCGCCCAGCGCGTTCACCTGCTGCCAGATGCGCTGCCCGTCCGGATCGCTGGTGTTCTCGTCGATGCCGTGGTCGCGCAGCGTCTTCTTGAGCGCGTCGACGGCGGCCGACGCCTGGTCGAGCGAGGCGGAGACCGAGGTGTGGATCTGGTTGACGGCCTCCTGCGTGCTGTTGAGCGTGCCGGTCGCGTCGCCGGCCGCCGTGTTCACCTTCACGCCGATGCCGCTCAGCCCGGCCGACCCTTGGTCGAGCGCGCCGACCATCGTCGTGGAGAGCTGCTGCGAGGAGGTCTGCGCCTGCGCGAGCAGCGTGCCCGACTGCGAGGACGTGCGTTGCGCGGCGGCGATCGACTGCTGGAGCGAGGCGAGCGTGTCGTTCGCGCTCGCGATCGTGCCGTCCGACTGGTCGAGCGTGGTCGCGATGTCGTCGAGCGCCGCGTTCACGTCGCGGATGTCGCCGGCCACGGTGTCGAGCGTCGCGATCACGTCGCGCTGCGTCGAGCCCGTCGCGTCGCTCAGGTCGCGCCCCGCGTCGGTCACGGCCTTCGCGACGGTGTTGCCGACGGTCGTGACGAACGTCTGATTAATCTGCTCGTCGATCGTGGTCGCGCCCGAATCGGTGATCTTCGGCGCGATCGCGTTCTTCTTCTCGTTCACGTAGTACGTGATCTTCGGACGCTGCTTCGGATTAGCGAGCGCGCCGACGAGCTTCGCGCTGAAGTCCTTCGGCAGGACGATGGCCGCGTAGTAGTCGCCCGTCTGCATGCCGTTGAACGCGTCCGTCTCGTCGACGAACCGCCAGCCGAGCTGGTGGTTGCGTTTGAGCTGCGTGACGACCTGCCTGCCCGCGTTCAGTTCGCCGACGAGCGGCGAGCTGGTGCCTTTGTCGTTGTTCACGATTGCGACCTGGATGTTGCCGGTGGCGGAGTATGGGTCCCAGTTCGCGAGGATGTTGAACCATGCGTACAGCGATGGGATGATCGCCACGCCCAAGGTGACCACCACGGCGACCGGGTTGCGCAGGATGCGCGTCAGGTCGCGGGTGAACACGCACCATATCGTTCGCACTTTCGACGGCTCTCTTTCTGTTCTTCGCTCTTCCGGCGTGTTTCGGTTCCGTGATGCACATTACTCAGGGCGGTGGCATTGGGCGGAGCATGCGTCCGAGGGGGTGGGGGATACTGGAGGCATGACCAATGCAGCGGATGTGAACGTGAACGAATCGACCGAGAGCGCAGGCACGGGCGCGGCGGACGCGGGTGCCGTCGCCGTCACCATCCCGGCCGGCACCGTGGTGCTCGCCGCCACCCCGATCGGCAACGTCGGCGACGCGTCCGCACGCCTGCGCGCGCTGCTCGAGCACGCCGACATCGTCGCCGCCGAGGACACGCGCCGCCTCTACGATCTCGCGAACCGTCTCGGCGTGCACGTGAACGGCCGCGTCGTCGCCTACCATGACCACAACGAGCGCGACAAGGCCGACGGCCTGCTCGACAACGTGGAGACCGGCGCGACCGTGCTCGTCGTCTCCGACGCGGGCATGCCCACGATCAACGACCCGGGCCTGGCGATCGTGCGCCGCGCCATCGAACGCGGCCTGCCGGTCACCTGCGCGCCCGGTCCGTCCGCCGTGCTCGACGCGCTCGCCCTGTCCGGCCTGCCCACCGACCGCTTCTGCTACGAGGGCTTCCTGCCGCGCAAACATTCCGAACGCGTGCAGCATCTGCGCATGCTGCAGGGCGAACGCCGCACGATCGTGTTCTATGAGACGCTGCACCGCATCGACGATTCGATGGACGATCTGCTCGATGCGTTCGGCCCGGACCGCCGCATGGCCCTGTGCCGTGAGCTCACCAAGGACTACGAGCAGATCCGCCGCGGCACGATCGCCGAAATCCGCGACAGCGTGCACGACGATCCGCCGCGCGGCGAGATGGTGCTCGTCGTCGCCGGCGCCTCCGACGAGGAGGCGGCCGCCGTCGCGCCGAGTACGCTGTCCGTCGAGGATTTGGCCGTGCTCGCCATCGACCGCGCGCTCGAGGACGGCCTGCGCATCAAGGAGGCGATCACGCAGGTCGTCGGCGAACATCCGCTGCCCGACGGCACGCTCGCCAACCGCAAGCAGGTCTACCAGGCCGTCCTCGCCATCAAGCAGTAACGTTCCGCGCCTCCAGCTCATCCAGCGATTCCAGCAGGACGGTGAGCGCGCGTTTGACGCCCGGCCCGCCGGCCTGCGAGACGTATTCGAGCAGCGCCGCGTCCGCTTTCGGATTCGCGACCAGCCATCGGCGCAGTTCCGGCGCGGTGCGCGCGATATGCCACAGCACGTCCATGTCCGTCGCCGGGTCGGCGGCCACCATCGGCGTGAGCACGAGTGGCGGTTCGGGCGGTTCCAGCGCCGTCGCGTGGGCGGCGTCGGCCGCCGCCCGCGCCAGGCGTCTGAGCCGGTCGGCGCGGTCGAGCGAGCGCAGTCGCCGCGACGGTCGCGCGCGGTTCATGGCGCGACCTTGACGCGGCGATGATCGTACGAATGACGCACGCCGGTGAAGAACGCGCGTGCGCGCGGCGTGGTGGACATGCACGGATTCTCGTCGAGGATCGTGATGCAGTCGTCGGGAGTGAAATCGTAGGCGTCCATGAAGTCGACGACCTTGTCCGCGTATTCGTTCGGATGCGTGGAGGTGACGAGCAATGACGCGACGTCGCAGGCGGTGCGCGTCGGATCGGTGACGCGCAGATTGCCGATCGTGACGAGATGGTTCGGCATGACCTTGCGCGTGAACGCGCGGATCCGGTGCCCGAAATGCCGCATGCGGAAATGCGACCGCGACAGCACGTCGAGCGTGCGCGGGAAGTCGCCGCCCATCCACACCCACATGGCGGTGAGCGCGCACGCCACCGTGGAATGCGGGATGAGCCGGTGCACGATCGAGGCGCGGCCGTAGAGGGTGGCCGCGTGCTCCGACCAGTAGCCGCTCTCCAGGTCGTCCAGCGTGGTGATCGTGCCGTCGGTGGCGAGCCGGCTGAGGCTCATCGGCCCGGGCAGGTCGCGTTCGCGCAGGATCGCCGGCACGAGCGGGGTGGTGCGCAGCGCGGGCGGCGGGGATGCGGATGATGGCGGTGTGGTCGTCGTTGAAGGTTCCATGACCATACGGTAGGGCGTGCGCGGCGTGCGCGCCAATCGTGCGCGACCGTACCCGCGCGAGGTGGATGATCCGGTGGATGGGCGAACGGTTATCCACATCCCGGCGTGTCCCCGGCGCGCCGGATAATTCGGTCTTATGAGTCATATTCTGGTGAATGTTGCATGGCCGTATGCGAACGGCCCCCGCCATATCGGTCACGTGGCCGGTTTCGGCGTCCCCTCCGACGTGTACGCCCGCTACGAACGCATGAAGGGCAACGACGTGCTGATGGTCTCCGGCACGGACGAGCACGGCACCCCGATCCTCGTCGAGGCGGAGAAGGAGGGCCTGACCGCGCAGGAGCTCGCGAACCGCTACAACCGCGTGATCGCCAAGGATCTGTGCGACCTGGGTCTGAGCTACGACCTGTTCACGCGTACCACCACCGGCAACCACGAGCACGTGGTGCAGGAGATGTTCACGCAGTGCCTGAAGAACGGCTACATCTACAAGGGCACGCAGCAGGTGGCGATCTCCCCGTCCACCGGCCGCACCCTGCCGGACCGTTACATCGAGGGCGAGTGCCCGATCTGCCATGCCGAGGGCGCGCGCGGCGACCAGTGCGACGCCTGCGGCAACGAGCTCGATCCGGACGAGCTCATCAACCCCGTCTCCAAGATCAACGGCGAGACGCCGCGCTTCGAGGAGACCGAACACTACTTCCTCGACCTGCCGGCGCTCGCCGAGGCGAACCTCGCCTGGCTGAACACGCGTGAAGGATGGCGCACCAACGTCATCAACTTCTCCAAGGGCCTGTTCAAGGAGGTCAAGCCGCGCGCCATCACCCGCGACATCGACTGGGGCATCCCGGTTCCGGTGAAGGGCTGGATCGACAACCCGAACAAGAAGCTGTACGTGTGGTTCGACGCGGTGATCGGCTACCTGTCCGCCTCGATCGAGTGGGCGCGCCGTCAGGGCGACCCGGAGCTGTGGCGCCAGTGGTGGAACGACCCGTCCTGCCCGGCCTACTACTTCATGGGCAAGGACAACATCACGTTCCACTCCCAGATCTGGCCCTCCGAGATGCTCGCCTACAACGGCCAGGGCTCCAAGGGCGGCGAGACCGGCAAGCTCGGCCCGCTGAACATGCCCGAGCAGGTCGTCGCCTCCGAGTTCATGACGATGGAAGGCAAGAAGTTCTCCTCCTCGCGCGGCATCGTCATCTACGTCAAGGACATCCTCTCCCGCTACCCGGTGGACGCGGTGCGCTACTACATCTCGATCGCCGGCCCGGAAAGCTCCGACTCCGACTTCACGTGGGCCGAGTTCGTGCGCCACAACAACGAGGAGCTCGCCTCCTCGTGGGGCAACCTGGTCAACCGCGTCGCCAACCTCATCGCCAAGAACTTCGGCGAGATCCCGGCGCTCGACGAGGATTCGATGACCGACGAGGACCGCGCCCTGCTCGACGAGACGCGCGGCGCGTTCGCCACGGTCGGCGGCTTCATCGAGAACCACCACCAGAAGGCGGGCCTCATCGAGGCGATGCGCGTGGTCGGCGACATCAACAAGTACATCTCCGCGACCGAGCCGTGGAAGATCAAGGACGACGAGAAGCGACTGGGCACCGTGCTGCACGTGGCCGCGCAGGCCGTTTCCGACGCGAACCACCTGCTCGCCCCGTTCCTGCCGCACGCCTCGCAGAAGGTGTGGGAGGCCCTGGGCGGCAAGGGCGTGTTCTCGCCGCTGCCGCGCCTTGAAGAGGTCGAGGACCTCGACAAGCCGGGCTTCAAGTACCCGATCATCACCGGCGACTACAAGCTCGGCGAGACCGTGCACCCGTGGGAGAGCGAGCCGATCGAGGTGGGCGCGCCCGTCGCCAAGCCGACGCCGATCTTCGCGAAGATCCCGAAGGAGGCCGTCGAGGAGGAGCTCGCCCGCTTCGACGAGGCGCTCGCCGCCCGTCGCGCCGCCGAGGCCGAGCGCCTCGCCGCCGAAAAGGCCAAGCTCGCCGCCGAAGAAAAGGCCGAGTAGCCCCGTTTTGCGTGGTCCCCTCGTCAGAGGGGGCCACGCGTCTGCGTGCCGGGCCGATGCTAAGCGGTTACAAAACCGTCACATAGTGCTCAGAGGTTTCTCAGGAACGCGCATCGTTCCTCCAAGGGAGGGACGGTTTACTAAAACATGTCAGCGGTTGGGAGTCCTTCCCGAAGTGAATATCACTGGCGAGGTTCTTCCCGAACCCCATAACTGAACCCTTCTTCTCTCTTCTCTCTCACCCGGCGGTTTCTCCCCGCCGGGTTTCTTTTTGCGTTGTGTCTTTGTGAGAGCGCACGGCCCGGCTGATGGCAAAAAGCGGCAAATCGTGGCAAGAACAAGGTTGGCAAAAACGGCAAACGGCGTGCGGGATTAGGTTGTGACTCGTCGTCCGGAACGGCGGCGGAGCCGAAGAATCGATGAAGCGAAGAATCGGCGCCGTCCCAACCGAGCCGGACATGGAACCCATGAGAAGGAACTAAGGAGTTCTCGATGAGCACTGCAACAGCGCAGCCGGCGAAGAAGACGCCGAAGAAACTGACCTGGCTCAACATCGTCGGCTACGGCTCGGGCGATTTCGCCAACAACATCGGCTGGCGCATGATGTCGATGTTCCTGGCCACCTACTACGTCTACATCGGCATCAACCCGCTGATCGTCGCCAACATCTTCCTGTTCGCCCGCTTCTTCCAAGCGGTCGTCTACCTGCTCGCCGGCAACTACGCCGACCGCGTCAAGGCCAACAAGAACGGCAAGTTCCGTCGTCTGGTCGTCTACTTCGGCGTTCCGATGATGGTCGCGGTCTGCCTCATGTACACGATCCCGACCGACATCGACATGGCCCTGAAGATCACGTGGGCCATCGTCACTTACCTGCTCTACCAGCTGTTCGGCGCCCTCGGCGGCGTGCCCTACGGCGCGCTCCTCGGTGCGATGACGCAGGACCAGAACGAGCGTCAGCGCCTCTCCTCCGCCCGCATGGTCGGCGGCGCCCTGTTCGGCCTGATCGTCACCTTCACCCTCGCCCCGGCCATCAACACCGTCAAGGACCAGTCCGAACTCGCCAAGCTGATGCTGCCGATCGTCTCGATCTTCTGCCTCGTCGGCGCGCTCATCTACGTGTTCCTGTACAAGACCACCATCGAGCAGATCGACGTGCCCGAGCAGCCGAAGAGCTCCTTCATCGACACCATCAAGGCCATCGTCCAGAACCCGGCGCTGCTCATCCTGTGCTTCGCCACCGGCTTCTACCTGATCGCCACCTGCGTCGGCTCCATCGGACCGATCATCGCCAAGGAGGTCCTCGCCAACGGAGTGGACGCCGGCACGCTCGCCCTCATCACCACGCTCGTCACCCTGATCAACGCCTCCATCGGCGTGGTCGCCTCCCCGTTCGGCCCGGTCATCGCCCGTCACCTCGGCAAGAAGGGCGGCTGGTACCTCGGCTGCGCGCTCGGTGTGATCGGCGGCGTGATGTTCATCTTCGTGAACAACGTGTGGCTGTCCCTCGTCGCCCTCGCGCTCAACGCGATCGGCGCCCAGTTCTGCGGCAACTACGTGTGGGGTATGGAAGGCGACACCGTCGAATACTACGAGTGGAAGACCGGCAAGCGCACCGACGGCGCCGCCATGGCCGGCCTGAGCTTCTTCCGCCAGATGTTCGGCGCCCTGACTTCCTGGCTTGGCCCGGCCATCCTCGCCTTCACCGGCTACAAGTCCGGCATGAACGTCGCCCAGGACCCGTCCGTCGCCGAGAACCTGCGTCTGGCCGCCGGCCTCGTGCCGCTCATCGGCTTCGTGATTTCCGCCGCGATCATGTACTTCTACCCGATCACCGAGGCGAAGTTCAAGCAGATCAAGGCCGACCTCGCCGAGCGTCGCGCTCAGGCGTGAGTCGTTCGTGAAGCCGATCGGGGGGCCGCGCGGTACGTCGCGTGACCACCCCCGATCGGCTTCACGGGTTCCCGACCGCAAGCAAGCCATTGGGGCGAGGTCTGTACAATGAAACGGAATCGGATGGGAGGAACGATGGCGGCGCACGGATCGACCGAAAGCAAGGACGCGGCCGGCGGGAACGGGCCGGCGGTCGCGGCGACTTCATCGGCGGTCGCACCGAAGGCCACCAAACGTGTGCGGCTGGCCGACGTCGCGGCGGAGGCGGGCGTCGCGATCTCGACCGTGTCGCGCGTCTTCTCCGACCCCGATCGCATCAACTTCCAGACCGCCGAGCATGTGCGCGAGGTCGCGCAACGGCTTGGCTACCGGCGCAGACCCACCTCGCGCACGCGCGCCGGGAACGCGGGGGCCGCGGCGGGCGCCGGTTCCGGCGTCTCGCCGGCGTCCGCGCGCGGCGACGTCGCGACGCCCGGCACCGCCTCTGCGCCGTCCAATCGCGGCATGATCGCGATGATCGTCAAGGACACGGCGGACGGCGTCTCCTCGCAGATCCTCAAGGGCGCGCAGATCGCGGCGATGGAGTCGGACAGCGCGGTGAGCGTCATCGAGACCGGTGATTCCGCGCAACGCACGATGCAGATGCTCGACCATCTCGTCGGGAAGGTGGACGGCGTCATCCTCGCCTCCGACGCGCCGCGCACCGATTTCATCCGCGACTACGCCCGGCGCATGCCGCTGGTCGTGCTCAACCGTCCGGTCGAAGGCGTGGCCAGTGTGATCCCCGACCCGCGCATCGGCGTCGTGCGGGCACTGAGCCTGTTCAAGCGATACCATCATGCGGCCGTCACGTATGTGGCCGGGCCGTCCGCCTCATGGGCGGACCAGTCGCGGTGGCGGTTCCTGCACGACATCGGGCAGCGCATGGGATTCAAGGTCAACCGCATCGGACCGGTCCACGCGACCGTCGAAGGCGGGTATCAGGCGGCGCTCGCGTTGGAAGGCGGGTCGGCCACGGCCATCGTCACGTACAACGATCTGATTGCGGCCGGTATCGTATTGCGTCTGACCGCCGACGGCGTCGTCGTGCCGGATGACGTGTCCGTCATCGGATTCGACAACACGCTGATCGCGCCGGTGGTGACGCCGCCGATCACGACGATCCGCATCCCGCGCGCGCAGCTCGGGCAGGTGGCGGTGAACCGGTTGCTCGGGCAGCGGTCCGCTGCCTACCGCAATCCGGCGGATACGCAGGTGATGGCGAAGCTCGCCGAATACGGCATCCGCTGCGAGGAGGAGGCCGATCCGGAGGTGTCGCTCGTGGATACCTCGATCATCGTGCGCCGTTCGGTGGGGGAGCGCCGGCGGGCGTAGACCCTTATCCGGCCGTTATTTGACGGTGAAGCCTTCCTGACGGCCGTAGGTCTTGAGGGATTCGCCCCAGGTGACGAGGGCCTTGGCAAGGGTGGTCTTGCCATGGTAGGCCTGGCCGATCGAATCGACGGCGATCGAGTTCGCGTAGGCCATGTACGGCAGGTAGTCGAAGTCGGTCGTCACGTCGCGCGCGGCCTCGGCGATCGTCTCATGCGTCTTCTGCCCACCGAAGAAATCGTCGGTCTCGGCCAGCCAGCGCTTGTCCTCCAGCACCGATTCGAGCGGCGGGATGCCGCCCTGCTCGAGGTTCACGTCCACGCCGTCGCCGTGCGCGAACCATTCGGCGAACGTGTAGGCGGCCTTGGTCTTCGCCTCGTCGGAGCCCTTCGGCAGGGCGAGCGCGCCGCCGCCGTTCTCGCCGTTCGCGTGCGCGCCGGCCGTGTACTGCGGCATCGGGGCCATCCGCCATTGCCCGGCGGTGCGCGTGAGGTTCTTCTGCATCGACGAGACGAGCCACGCGCCGGTCAGGACGGTCGCGATCGACCCGTCATCGAGCCTGCGCCACCAGTCGTCGGTCCACATCGAGGTGGAGACGTCGATCAGATCGTCGTCGAGCATTCCCTGCCACAGGTCGGTGAACCGGGAGACGTGCTTCGCGGTCATGTCCACGCCGATAGTCGTGCCGTCCACGCTGAACGGCTTCGCGCCGGCCTGCCAGAGCATCGACGTGATGAAGCCGCCGTCGCCGGTGTCGTTGGTGATATGCGCCTTGCCGTCGGTGGCGTCCTTGATCTTCTCGGCGGCCTCGCGGTATTCGTCCCACGTGGTCGGGGCCTTGGCGACGCCGGCCTGGTCGAACACGGTCTTGTTGTAGAACATCACCATCGGGCCCGACGAGATTGGCAGGCCGTACGGTTCGCCGTTCACGGTGACATTGCGTTGCGCGGCCTTGGTGAAATCGCCGCGGATGGACGAGTATCCGAAGTCGTTCATCGAGCGCAGCTGGTCGGAGATCGCGAACTGGTGGACCGCGTTGAAGTCGAGGTAGACGACGTCCGGGATGCCACGGCCCGCGTTGAGCGCGTTGGTGAGCTGCATGTATTCGTCCTCGTTCGCGCCCGCGTTCGTCACCTTCACCTTGATGCCGGGGTGTGTCTTCTCGAACGCCTTCACGAAGTCGCCGATCGTCGATTGCCAGGTCCACAGCGTGATCTCGACCGGATCGTCGGCGGTCCCTTCCGCCGCCGTCGATCCGCCGCAGCCGCCCGTCGCGGCGATCATGCCGATCGCGGCGACGGCGCAGGCGGCGGTCGTCGCGACGTTGCGAAGACGTGAGAAACGAGACATGGTGACTGCTCCGATCTTCCTTGTTCCCGTGCGCGCGCCGTCCGTGCGCGCACACGTATGTCCGATGTCGGTACCGAGTGTAGCCAGCCGCGGACGTCCGGCCGCGGCGGTGCGTGATTTTGGCAAACGATGGCAATCGACGATGCGTGCGATGTCCGGCCGCGCGTTGGAATGGCGCGGATTATGCGCGATGATGCGGCGATGGTCATGGCAAAAGCCGGCAAACGTGGTATGGCAAACGGATGGCAAAAACCGGCAAACGCGACGGCCCTCTATCGTAGACCTCGTGATCCGGACGAAGACGGTTTCGCCACGGAGCAAGAGGACAAGCGAAAGGTATTGCAATGAGGCTCAACCTCAATGGCGTGTGGGACTTCTACCCCGACGGTGGCGACGAACGCCACGACATCATCGTGCCTACCTGGTGGGATTCGCTCAGCCGCACCACCGGATACCCCGAGGAATGGGAACAGGGACTGCGCCACGGCGTGTACGTGAAGACCGTGGACCTGCCCGAGGACATCAAGGACGAGGACGTGTTCCTGCATGTCGGCGCGCTCGCCACGCTCGGCAAGGTGTACGTGAACGGCAAGTCGGTCGGTCCCGTCACCACCAAGGGCTACCTGATGACCCTCCTGCCGTACGACCTCGACATCAACGACGTCGTCAAGGCCGGGGAGAACGAAATCCGCATCGAAGTGTGGAGCGTCAAGGCGCTGCCCGACGACGCGCTCGCCACCGAAGGCGGCCCCGACCGCCTGCTCTTCCCGTTCGGCGTCGAGAACATCGTCGGCCGCGTCGGCATCGGCGAGGACGTCGAGATCGTCACCAAGCCGAAGCTCAGGATCGACGACCTCCAGATCATGCCGGACCTCAAGAAGAACGCCGATCCGAGCGACGACGAACTCGCCGTCAACGTCACCATCGTCAACCACACCGGCGCGGACGCCGAACTGGATCTCGCCGCCGTCGTGCGCCCGGTCAAGGGCGACGACGCGGCGGACGGCGAAAAGCCGGTCGCGCTCGCCTTCGACGGCGCGACGGCGCACGTCGCCGCCGGCGCGACCACCGTCGTCAAGCTCGCCAAGGGATGGCCGGACGCGCACTACTGGTCGCGCGCCGACCCGTTCCTGTACACCGTCGACGCCACGATCACGGCGGCGGGCGCGGGCGACGCGGCCGCGCGGCCCGTGCACGAATACTCCGACCGCTTCGGCTTCCGCCAGTTCTGGCGCGAAGGCGACGCGTACATCCTCAACGGCGTCAAGATCCGTCTGCGCGGCGACTCCCTGTGTCTGCTCAACCAGGGCAACCGCGACCTCATCAATGAGATCGGCGATGCATATGGCGTGGTTCTCGACGACAACCACGCCACCGACGCGATGGCCAAGGCGTGGATCGACGCCTACCAGCACGCCAACTGCAACATCATCCGCAACCACATCCGCTCCGTGCCGTCGCACGTGCTGATGGACCACGCGGACGAGACCGGCATGCTCCTCGAGGAGGAGACCGCATTCTGGAACCCCGGCTCCACGTCCAACGTGTCCCTCGACCCGCCGTACTACCTCAACTACTCCGACGAGGCCATCGGCTACTACGTCGAATGGGTGGAACGCTGGGTGCGCGAATACCGCAACCACCCGTCCATCATCCTGTGGTCCACCACCAACGAGGCGTGGAACCCGAACGACGCGGAGATTCTCATCCCGCCGCTCGAAGCCGCTGCGAACCGCGAGGACCCGACGCGCATGGTCATCAACGACGGCTTCAACAAACCGATCACCAACGAGGACTCCCGCCACTACTACGGCGGCTACCCGTCCGGCATGACCAGCGCGCCCGACATCTACGACCTGTACCAGATCGACGGCGACCTGCCGCTCGGCGCGGGCGAGGAGTTCTCCGTCTCCACCGCCGGCATCCCGCAGTACGCGGAGGACGGCACCATCAAGG
This sequence comes from Bifidobacterium sp. LH_424, assembly GCF_056356895.1. Classification (NCBI taxonomy): domain Bacteria; kingdom Bacillati; phylum Actinomycetota; class Actinomycetes; order Bifidobacteriales; family Bifidobacteriaceae; genus Bifidobacterium; species Bifidobacterium sp. LH_424. The sequence goes on along the minus strand of NZ_JBKEVC010000002.1, from coordinate 168,803 downwards.
ACATCTACCACGGCCGACTCAACGGCAACCCGGACACGATCTCCCGCGCCGACTTCGGGCGTGAGGTCGGTCGCGTGACCCGCGGCGTGCGCACCACGCGCATGGCCAACTGGAAGCCGTTCTGCCTGTCGATGTTCATCTACGACAACATCGAGAAGGTCGTCGAACTCGACCAGGAACACACGCGCCACGGCCTCAACCCGCGCGTCCTGCTGCGTCCGCAGTTCGACCCGACCGCCGAGGGCGACGCCCGCTGGATCGAAGGCGACGGCTACCGCTACTTCGCCAACTCCTACGCCGACGTGGCCGCGTTCGACAAGGAATACGACAAGGAGCCGCGCCTCGGCCTGCCGCACGCCATCTACGCGCTCGGCACCACCTCGCAGCGCACGCTCATCGTCTACAACGACGAGGAGATCGACGGCACCGAGCTCGAAGTGCGCTGGACCGTGTCCGCGCTCAACACACAGGACGGTACGCGTCGCGAGGTCGAAAGCGGTTCGAAGACCGTCACCGTGGAGCACGGCGAGTTCGTCGAGACGCCGATCGAGATCCACGTGCCCGGCGAGGTCGAGACCTACGAGTCGAAGCTCATCGAGACGCTGAGCGTCGTCAAGCAGGGCAAGGTCAAGTTCTCCGAAGACAACTTCCTCGGCTGGATCGGCCGCCCCGCGCCCGCGAAGATCGGCTCCAACCGCCCCGACATCGACCTGGGCGTCGTGGATTGGGCGTCGCGCAACGTCAAGCACTGCCTGCACCTGAACCAGCAGGGCGGCGCGCTGAGCGAGAAGTGGACCGCCCGCGTGGTGGACGACGCCTCCGGCTCGATCAGCTTCGAGCGTCTCTCCGGCAACCTGCGCCACGAGCAGGAACTGTTCTACACGGTCAACGTGGCCGGTCTCGAAACCGGACGTGCCTACACCGGTCAGATCGAATACACCGGCGAGAACGGCGACACCGTCACCGTCACCGTGCGTTTCACCGCCGGCAAGCTGCCGACCGGTTCGGGCGAGACCGGCTTGGGCGAGGCCGACGCCCCCGCGAACAAGGCGCTCGGCGCGACCGTGCGCGTGAGCTCCAACTCGACGCGCAACGGCTGGACCTCCGCCTCGCTCGTCGACGGCGAATTCAAGGCCGACTACGACCACTTCGGCTGGTCCAGCGAACCGACCGCCGAGAACCACGACGAGTGGGTGCTGCTGAAGCTCGCCCATCCGACCACCGTGGCGCAGGTCGTGCTCGCGCCGCGCGGCGAGAACCCCGGCGGCACCGTCGCCGAGGCGTTCCACGGCGAAGGCGAGGGCGTCGGCGGCGTGCAGGAGTTCGCCGCCGGCCACCGCGCGGTCGACCCGAACCAGGGCCAGGGCTTCCCGGTCGACTTCACGATCGCCGTCTCCGCGGACGGCAAGGCGTGGACGACCGTCGCCGACAAGCGCGACTACGCGCTGCCCGCCAACGGCACGCCGCGCGCCTTCGACTTCGCGCCGGTGGACGACGTCCGCTACGTCAAGGTCGAGGCCACGAAGCTGCGCTCCAACCCGAACGAGGGCGGCGAATACGCCCTGCAGCTCGTCGAGGTCGCCGTCTTCGCCGACCATCACATGCCCGCCATCCCGTCCGAGCCGACCGACGTCGCCGTGAACGTGCAGGCGCACGACGTGCAGGTGAACTGGCAGTTCGCCTCCGACGGCCGCTCGCCGATTCTCGGCACGACGCTCACGCTCGTCAACGCCGCCGGCGAGGTGATTCCGGCCGGCGTCGTCGGCACCGACACGCACGCGCTCGTCACCGACGTGCCCGCCGGCGAGTGGACCGTCACCGTGCAAGGGCGCAACGCGATCGGCGAAGGCGAAAGCGCCGTCTCCGTGCCGTTCAAGGTCGGCCGCGCCGACGCCGGCGCCATCGACGAGACGGTGCCGCGCCCGAAGGCCCCGACCGCCGAACTGATCGTCGAGACCGGTGCCGTGGCGGTCGCCTGGGACGAGGTCGACACCCGATCCGGCTTCGGCCGCGGCGGCGTCAACATCCACCTGACGCCGGTCGCCGGAGGCGCTTCCGCCGCGCCGAAGCGCACCGCATGGGCGCCGGTCGGCGTCACCGCCTACACGTTCGAGGACGTGGCGCGCGGCACCTACACGGTTACGCTCGAAACCACCACCGGCGAGGACCGCGTGTCCGAGACGAGCGAGCCCAGCGAGCCGGTCATCGTCGCCGCCGTGCCGTCCAAGCCCAACAAGCCGGGCGTGACCTCCGCCGACGACACGATGAACGTCACCTGGAAGGCGCCCGCCGACGGCGGCACCCCGATCGAGTCGTACGTGCTGACGCTCAGGAACCTCACCGAGAACACGGTCAAGGTCGTCAAGGCCGAGGCCGGCGACGAGGCCAAGAGCGTCTCCGGACTGACGCCAGGCAACTACACGGCATCGGTGATCGCGGTCAACGCCATCGGCATGTCTGCGGAATCCAGCCCGTCCCTGCCCTGCCTCATCAAGTAGTCACCAAGCAACACGGTTCCCTCCCGGACCGTCACGGTTCCCTCCTCGGTTTGCATCGTTTTTCCATGGCAAACCGTGGATCGAGTCGTGATGGTCCCGGAGGGAACCGTGACGGTCATGGACCGACCCACGGGCGACCGTGACATTCACGGACCAAACCGTGACGATCCCGGACCGACCCCATCACGGCGGACGCCGCACGAACTAGGCTGGATAATATGGCGAGAGCAGCGAGTGGAGCGAGCGAATCGAGCAACAAGAACCAGAAAGGCGCACGTGACCTCGTGCGCAAGATCACGATACGCGAGGCCGTCGGCTTCGGCGTCGGCGACTTCTACGGCGGTGGCCAGCTCACCATCATCGCCACGTATCTCGCCCTGTTCTGGACGCGCTTCTGCGGCATGAACATCGCCGCCGCGCAGGCCGTGATCGGCGTGAGCGCACTCGTCAGCGCCATCGCCGCGCTCGCGTTCGGCGTCCTCGACGACAATCTCTACCGCTACCCGATCGGCCTCAAATACGGCCGCCGCCGGTTCCTCCTCATGATCATCGGACCGCTCATCCTCGTCGGCGTCCTGCTGTGGATCCCCGGACTCCCGTTCGCCGCCTACGTGGCCGCCTACGTGTTCTGGGTCGTGCTCGCGCAACTGTTCCAGACCGCCTACAACCCGCTTCCCGGCGAGATGACCGCCGACTTCAACGGGCGCACCAAACTGTCCACCGTGCGCCTGTTCATCTCCACCGGCGCGGGCACGGCGATCCCGCTCGCCGGCGCCGCGACGCTCGCCGTGTTCGGCGAGACCGCGCCGACCGGCTACATGGCGTTCACGATCACGACGACCATCCTGTTCGCGCTCGCCGTGTTCGCATGCTGGCGCAGCACGTGGGAGATGACGCCCGAGCGCGCCGGCTTCGGCGCGTACGCGCGCGGCGAACGGCGCGACGGGCACGTCGGCGTACGTCGGTGGATGCGCCGCGCCGGCAAGGTGCTCGCCGAATACGCGACCACGTTGCGTATCCGCGAATTCCGCAAGCATCTCGCCATCTACCTGCTCGTGCAGGTGACGATGGACGTGTTCGGCCAGGCATTCGTGTTCTTCGTCGTCTACGACTGGAACCGCACGGCCGCGTTCGCCTCGCTGCTGCTCGGCTGCGCGGCCGTCTCCCTGCCGCTCATGCCGCTGTTCGGTTTCGGCATGACCCGCCTCGGCCCGCGCCGCATGTACGCGCTCAACTACGCCGGTTGCCTGCTCGGCGTGGTGTGGTTCCTTGCGTTGTGGCTGTGCGCCGGCCACCTGCCGGGCGCGGCGTGGACCGCGCTCGCCGTCGCGGCCTCGCTGTGGTTCTTCGCGTTCAAATCCCTGTGCGGGTATCTGCCGTGGGCGGTGTTCCCGTATATCGCGGACATCGATCAGATCGTCACGCGCCGGTACCGTTCCGCCACGTTCTCCGGCATCCAGGCGTCGTTCCGTCAAGTGGGTTCCGGTCTCGCGACGATCTGCGTCGGCGTGATTCTCGGCGCGGTCGGGTTCGACGCGACGCGGGCCGTGCAGACGCCGGCCGCGCGCGTCGGTGTGGGCGCGTTGCTGCTCGGGTGGTTCTCGTTCGCGATGATCGCCGGCTGGATCGTCTCCACGCGACTCGTCATCGACAAGCGCACCGACGGCGTGGTCCTGCGCGAAGTGACGCGACTGCGCAACGGCGGCGCGAAGGCCGACGTCGCGCCCGCCACGCGCGAGGTGGTCGAACGCCTGACCGGCGTCGACTACGAGGACTGCTGGAAGTAGGGGCGGAGGCTCCCTCCTGGATTGTCACGGTGACCGTCACGGTTGACACCGGGATCGTCACGGCTCCTTCCCGGGACGTCACGGTTCGCTCCATTGTTTGCTACGGGAAAACGATGATGGTCAAGGAGTGAGCCGTGACGATTCGGGAGGGGATTGTGGGCTTGTGAAAGGGGCCGTGAGGGTCGTGGACAGAACCGCCCGATAGAGCTCCGGCAGGTTCCATCAACGCCGCTAGATATCCCAATGCAATGCGGTTGAAACCCCATGTCGAAATCGGCCATCGACCGAAGTGATGTGGCCTGCCTTTGTTGCTGATGCATGTCATGGGAGTTTGCCTATGCAGTTTTCTGTATGAGGGTTGCGTTCATCCCGGAGAACATGTGGAATCATAGAAGGATTATTGTGAATGGAGGCCTAGCATGCGACAAATGAGAAATGGGCGAATGGTCGAACGTGTGACGAAGAAAATGACCACGGTGATGATTGTCGCATTGCTGGTGCTGGGTATGTCGCCTGCGACGGCGTGGGCGGGGGATGTGCCGAATGGGGGTGTATCGCCACAGATGAACACTCGTGTCTTTCCATGTCCGTCATGGCTGTGGTGGCTCTGCGGATATCGGCGTTGATACGCTATAGCATTCAGTGCGGAACGATTAGAGTATCGCCGTGTCGTTGGGTATCTCAATATGGAGTGACCAGTATGAGGCCGTTCTCTGTTTTTCCCAGATTCCGCCGCATTTCTCAATGAGCTTGCGGTAGTGGGTCAATCCCATCTGCGTGCTCTGCGTAGGGGTGGCGGAACTGACTTGTTGAAAACCGTGGATGGAATTCGTTGTTTCAATCACAATGAATCTTGTGGTGTAGGAGACCATCAAAGTGTACGGAGATGAATGATCGCCGTGCTTGGCTATATTATTGAATAATTCCTTTAAAATGTTGCTTGCGACTGTGAGACTGTGTGGCGTTTTGTTTTTGGGGCTCGCCAATAATAATGATGCTGCCAGTCATGCCAAGGTTGTTTAATATTGCTTTCCCTTGGTCGACAACTTGCTGTATGTCTTGAGAGTGTATTGGTCTATGGGGCCGTTTTGGTGTTTCTGAATTGTCAAATTGTAGCGTTCTTATGGATTGACGTGTGCACGACAAAGCTTCGGAAGCAAGTTTCTTCGTCAAGTCAATTTGCTTCCTTGTCGTATTGTCAATATTTGCTTCTTGCATCTGAGATAGCAATAGGATGATATCTGACAAATTATTTGCTGTGTCATCATGTAAATTATTCGCAATCATTTGATTGTCTGCTAAATGCTGGTTCGTTTGCTGAAGAAGTTTTGTGCGGTATTGCTGCCGAATTTGCATGCCTATGCATATGCATACAATAACAAAAGCTGAGTAAGAGAGAAATCCTCCATTTCCCATGTCTTGATCTGTCGATAGAAGTCCATTTATAGTAGACGAAAGGACCAATATGGCACCTAAAGCAATTCCCTCTATTTCATTGAAATAACTTGCAAAAGTAATTGAAGATAGTGCGGAGATAGTTAGAATCCGTGGGACGGGCGTGGAAATGCAGATAGAAATTGCAATTTCTACTGCAGTTATTCCTGTGATTGTATAAACTCCGATTTCTGGTTTCAGTATCAAAGTTATGAAGGCCGCTACTTGTAATGCGATGTGTGTGAGAAATTGAATGTCGGGTTTTATGCTGAGAAGTTCTGTATTGATGAACGGTATTATTTCCACTATATAAAGAAAGCAAAAAAAGCAAGATAAGGCGGAAATATATGGGTGTAGAAATTTTCTCCGAAGCCAATTCATGGCTTTGCTTTGACTGATTATTTTCAATAGTTTTTTCATATTAATGATGGAGGATAGGGCATATGTTCATACGATATGAAGCGATTGGCAGATGCTCAGAGCTTCGTACCACGTACGGGCATTCAGTTTTTGCCGTATGTTCCGGCGATACGAAGAAACAGTATCGACGTTGATTTCCATGCGTTTCCCAATCTGCTTATTGTTCAACGATTGCAGGCTCAAAGCGACGACTTGTATTTCCCTTGCGCTAAGAGGTCTTCGAGTGGGGGTGTCGGATTCGGGAATACTGGAAGGCCCACTCGTATCTTCAGGCGGGACGGCATACGTGGATTGCAGGATCCGTGAGATCGTCGGTTGTAATGTTTTCGGCAGGCTGGCTTTGTCCAGCAGGACAGGCACGCCGTTGGCCTCGGCATTTTCACGATAGGTTTCCACATCATATGACGTCATGCCGATGATATGGGTGTGAGGTGCTTTGCGCAGGATTTCATGGGCGATTCGCGGACCGGTGACGCCTCTCAGCGCCATATCAAGCAACAGGATTTCAGTAGGTTTCGTGCTGTCGCAACAGATTTGGATTGCCTCTGTGGGAAATGTCGTAGACCATATATTTACTCGATTATTGCAACGTTGTGTGCATACCCGAAGCATGCGCACGATGCAATCCAAGGCACAGGGGTCATTGTCCAATACACCGATGCGTGTGGGGTGCCGCTCATCCGTTCCGCCTTCATTCATGGCCTTTATGATAGCCCATGCTATTGCTTCATGCTCACCGTATGCAGTTTTCTGCATAGTGCTGGCTTTGCACTCTACGTCATCATATTGTTATAGCCAAGATATTCCAGAGCAATTCGAAACAGCAACAAGGAGGTTATAATGAGCAGTCTGAAGATTATCGGTAAACGTTTAAGCGCTGTATTCGCAGTGCTTGCGGCATCGCTGTGTTTTGCGACACCGGCATTGGCTAACAACCATGGGGACACTGCATGGAGCATGTATCTCGTCGGTTGGAATGCGCAGGATACGCAAAACCGCTGGAAGGAGGACGCTTCCTCAGGATATATTGCGCTTCATAGCGCAGATGGCGGGCGCCAGATTCGCGCTTGGATGTTGCAGTATTGGAATAAGGATATCAATTCCGAGACTGTACGTCTGACTCCAGGGCACTGGGCGTATGTCACGAATTATGCATATGAATGGTTCAACCGCACCCAAGTTCATATGCGTATACAGAATACGGCTAACGTATCAGGCAGTGCTTCCGGTGTTTGGAGCCCGGACTCAGTCTGATGCCCGTGCGTAGCGCTGGCGAATTATGGTGTGCCGCTCCGGCGGGTGCCGGAGCGGCACGTTTTTGCGTACTGATGACATGAGGGGGTGTCGTGGTGAACGGGGCGTTGTTGGGAAAGCAATTGGTTTCCAATCTGCGAAGCCTGCGAATGCTGGCGTTGGTGGCGCTGTCCGTGGCTTTGATTGGGATGCAGTATTGGACGGTGCACCATGCGGCGTATTGGCGGTGGGGAAGCAAGCCGACCTTTCTGCGTGAGGTCATGCTGTTCAATGCAGATGGTAACGGTTCAGGCCTGTATTTGTTTATGTTGCCGTTCCTTGCCGCATTATTGGGAGGCGGTGTACTCGCCAAAGAACGGTTCAGTGGGCGGCTGTATGAAGTCCTTGCGCGGGAGGGGCGTGGCACGGTGTTGCGGACCTCAGTGCTGTCCGGTTTCCTACTCGGTGGCATTGGCGGTTCTTTGCCGCTCATCGTTAATTTGATTGCCGCCGCCATCGCCATTCCGCATTTGAGTTTCATCGATGGCGATGCGGTTGACCATACCACTGGTCAGGTGCTGCCGAGATATGTACTCATCGATGCCACGTCCTGGGCCTATCCGATGTACCGAATCAATCAGGTGCTGCTGATTCTCTTCATCATATTGCTGGTGTTCGTCGTCGCTGGCCTGTTCTCTGCTGTCGCAGTCGGCGCTTCGTTCTTCACCCGCCATCGGTATGTGGAGTTGCTGGTGCCTTTTGTGTTGAGCGTGGTGTGGTGGATGATGCCGACGCTCACGTTCTACGCGGTGCCGGACCAATGGAGCCATAACGTTTTCCTGTACATTGCGGTGGGCAATTCGCTGCCAGATGCGGCATTGCGCAGTTGGACCGGCATCGCCATCAATGTCATCGGGCTTTCCGCTATCGTTACTTTCCTATCGTTCGTGGAGTTGTCGCGTGATGTTCGCTAGGGCGCTGTTGGAGATTAGACGATCGTCTCCGATGATGAAAGCCGTGTTGATTGCGGTCGCGGTGGCATCCTTATTGTTCTGTGCGTCTATGCTGCTTGTCAACGCCTATCGCGGGCCTGCGACAGCGGAGCAGGGCGCCGTGGCCGACTATCGTGGGTTCATGGTGGATTGCGCAGCACGAGGCGTTTTGCCGCTGGCTCTTCTATTGCAGCTGATTGGCGGCGTGCGTTACGGCGTGTTCGAACGTTGCCGGAAAGACCCGACGCGGGAGCTGCGCGACAATTTCATCTGGCTCGTGATCGTGTCGGTCGGCAGCGGAATCTGGTCCGTGGTGTTGTTCGGGACATTGGAATTCTTGGTGCTCCGCCGCTCGGCAGTTGATGGTCTGTTGACGTCCGTATTGGGGATGGTGCTCGTGCAGACCGTGATGATGGTTGCTTCGGTATCGCTGTTGGTGCTGCTGTTGGTGAATTGCGGCCTATCGTTCGGCCAAGTGGTGCCGGCGATGCTTGGTTTCTTCATGATGGCCGCATGGCTGTTCGCTCCGCTCATCGGTGATGTGACACGATATGTGTACTACTTCTGGTATCCGATTGCTCCCTCATGGTCCGTGGTTGCGGTCAACCAGATCATGCCGTTTGTCGGCTACTGTGTATTCATGGGGTTGGGCAACGTCATGGCATTTGACCGCACCGATCGTTTGGGGGAGTGACATGCACGCACTGAAGGCCGCTACTCAGTCCTTTGCGGGGGACTCGCCGATGCGCCTGCTGCTCATCGCCATCTACATAATTGTCATGTACCGATTTTTCTGGACGGTTCCGCACTCGGATGTCTTCATCGGCATGGTCAGACCGGTGTCGCCCGGTGAGACGTTCGATTTAGTCGCAAGTCTGTATCCAATCGCCTATATGGCGTTCGGGCTGGCACTTCCGCTGGGTTGTGACTCGCGGTATCTTTGTACCCCTGATTACCTTGTGTATATCCGCAAGCCTCGTGGCGTCGCCCAGTTCCTCCGGTATCTCGGTGTCGTGACTGCGGAGTGCGCGGTCTTTAGCGTCCCGCAGTCAATGGTCACGGCATGGCTGCTGCCGGATGTCGACCAAGACATGCTGGTGCGTACATCGCTCTGCTCAGCGCTGATTCTTATGGCGCTCGTTCTTATCGTCAATCTCGCATACTTGATGAACGCGCATGGGGTGGGGTATGGCATGGCGGGTTTCGTATATCTTGTCGTCATCGCCATTCCGCCGATTCGCCAATGGTTGGGAGAGTCGTCGTTTCCGTGCATCGTGACGTTGGTCGTCGTCGCGATTCTGGCCCTTACGGATTGGATGGTATTCGATCATGTGCAGATTCAATGAATAGCCACGAGCATCGGGCGGAGTCGAAACCGAAGAGAATCAATTCATCAAAGGAGGACATCATGCATGTGACTATCACCGACTACTCCAAGACCATTAAACATAAGCCCATCCTGCGCAACGTCAACGCGGAATTCGATTATGGACATGTCTACGGTATTGTGGGGCCGAACGGCTCCGGCAAGACCATGCTACTGCGTGCCATCTGTGGGTTCATTAGGCCCGATTCCGGCTCTGTGACGATTGAGGGCAGAACGGTGGAATTCAACCGCCGACTTCCTGAACCAGTGGGCGTAATCATCGAAAGCCCCGGTTTCGTGCTGTCCGAGAGCGGAGAGCAGAATCTGCGGTATCTGGCCGACATCAACCGCTGCTATGACGAGGAGGAGACGCGGCGTCTTCTGACGGAATTCGGACTAGAAGTACATCGTAACGAGAAAGTCAGCTCCTATTCTTTGGGAATGAGGCAGAAGCTCGGCGTCGTACAGGCGCTGATGGAGCATCAACGCCTGATCCTTCTCGACGAGCCGACCAATGGGCTGGACGAGGCGTCGGTGACGGTGTTCCTGCAGGAGATGCGTCATCAGAAGGACTTGGGGAATACAGTCATCATCGCGAGCCATCACAGCGATGAACTTGGCCAGATAGCGGATACGCTGTACACGATGGACAATGGAACGCTGCGCAGGGAGGAATGACCTGTCAATCAATGGGTTCATTCTCCTGAAGGTCGCTCGCCGCCTCCGCAACTACACTGGGCAACCATGAGCAAGCATCATCATCGCGACCGCAGCTGGGCGCCCGCGCCGGAATCGCTGCCGGAGGACGCCCACGTCATCGACAACCACACGCACGTCGCATCCGTCGTGCCGTTCGCGCGCGCGATGAGCCACGAGGCTGTCGCGAAAGGGCAGCCGGAAGTGCCCGTCTACGACGTCGACGAACTGCTCGCGCAGGCGGCGGCGGTCGGCGTGACCGGAATCGTCGACTGCGGCTGCGAACTGCCGAACCTCCAACGCGCGATCGACATGGCCGTCGCGCATCCGGGCGTCGTGCACGCGGCCATCGCCATCCACCCGAACGAGGCCGTGCGCCACGGCCACCGCGCGGTGGCCGGGCCGGACGGACTGGCCGTCACGTACAAGCCGTACCACGACGTGCCGTTCGACGAGGCCATGGCCGAGGTCGAACGCCTCGCACGCGCGTACCCGGACCAGGTCGTCGCGATTGGCGAGACCGGCATGGACCTGTTCCGCACCGGCGAAGGCGCGCTGGAACTGCAACGCGAGGCGTTCCGCGCGCACATCGCGCTCGCCAAGGAGCTGAACCTGCCGATGCAGATCCACGACCGCGACTCGCATCGCGAGGTCATCGAGACGCTGCTCGCCGACGGCGCGCCCGAACGCACCGTCTTCCACTCGTACTCCGGCGACGCCGAGATGGCCGCGATCGCGCGCGAGAACGGCTGGTACCTGAGCTTCTCCGGCACGGTGAGCTACAAGGGCAACGAGGGGATCCGCGAATCGTTGCGCATCGTCGGACTCGACCACGCGATGGTGGAGACCGACGCGCCGTACCTCACGCCGATGCCGTACCGCGGGCGCACGAACGCGCCGTACATGATTCCGTACACGTTGCGCGCGATGGCCGATACGCTCGACGTGCCGCTCGCGGCGGTGGCGCGCGGCACCCGCGCCACCACGCGCGCGGTGTACGGCGTGTGAGCCGCGTGCGAGTGCGGCGGTGGCGGTGGCACACGGTGCGGTGACGGTGGTGCGGTGACGTGGTGACGGTGCGGTGCGGCGGTGGTGCGGTGACGGTGACGTGGTGACGGCACGGTGAATATCAGGCGAAGTGGGGGAGGAATGGTGGATTTCCGCTGATTTCGCGGCGATGATTCGTGCCGCTGGTGAATTTGTGGTGATTGCGGTGGCGGACTACGATGTGTGTCCGAAGAAAAGCGAGTGTGACGCAAGAGACGAAAGAGCATCGAGAACGGCAGGCAGTGTGAGGCCGCTCCGCATGGAGGATTGAGTGTATGGCTGACCGCAATCAGCAGACCAAACGCGCCCGCAAGGTGGTAGGCGGCACCGCGACCGAAACGAATACAAAATCCGGCAGATCGGCCCTGGACGGGAAACGGCGGGAACGCCGGGAATGGCAGGAGCGCCAGGAGAAGGCCAAGGCGGAGAAGGAGGCGCTGCTGAGGGCCGACACCTTCACCAACGCCCCGAAGGTCTCACGCCGCACCCTCACCAAGGAGGAGCGCGAAGTCCTCGCCAAGCAGGCCGAGGCCGAGAACAAGGAGGCCGCCAAGCTCGCCACCACCGCCGCGAAGGGACGCTTCGGCCGCTGGTGGGCGCGCCTGCAGTCCGGGCCGAACAAGGTCAGCTGGGGCATGATGATCGTCGCGCTCGGCGTCGTCTACGGCGACATCGGCACCTCGCCGCTCTACACCGCGCAGACGTTCCTCTCCGGGCAGGGCGGCATCGGCAGCGTCGACCGTGAGGCCGTGCTCGGCATGCTCTCGCTGGTGTTCTGGTCGATCACGCTGATCACCACCGTCAAATACGTGCTCATCGCGATGAAGATCGACAACAACGGCGAAGGCGGCATCTTCGCGCTGTACTCGCTGATCCGCCGCCGCGGCGCGTGGCTCGCCATCCCCGCGATGGTCGGCGGCGCCGCGTTCCTCGCCGACTCGGTGCTCACGCCGGCCGTGTCGATCAGCTCCGCCGTCGAGGGTCTGCAGACGCTGCCGCCGCTCGAGAAGCTGTTCGACGACAATCCGAGCCTCACGCTGATGATCACCGTGGTCATCATCGTCGTGCTGTTCATGGTGCAGTCGCGCGGCACGGAAAGCATCGGCCGCGTGTTCGGCTCGATCGTGCTCGTCTGGTTCAGCTTCCTCGCCGTGGTCGGCCTCGTGAACCTCGCGCAGGACTGGACGGTGTTCGCCGCGCTCAACCCGGTGTACGGCGTGCGGTTCCTGTTCAGCCCGCACAACGACGCCGGCATCGCGCTCATGGGCACCGTGTTCCTCGCGACCACCGGCGCCGAGGCGCTCTACTCCGACATGGGTCATGTGGGCCGCGGCAACATCTACTTCACGTGGCCGTTCATCAAGGTCGCGCTCGTCTGCTGCTACTTCGGCCAAGGCGCGTGGATCCTCGCGCACAGCCGCGACCCGCACTACACGACGATGAAATCGTTGAACCCGTTCTTCCAGATGATGACCCCGGACGTGCGCTACGTAGCGGTCGTGCTGTCCGTCACCGCCGGCGTGATCGCGTCGCAGGCGCTCATCACCGGCGCGTTCACGATGGTCTCCGAGGCGACGCGACTCAACTGGATGCCGCATCTTCAGGTGCGCTACCCGGCGCGCACGCGCGGGCAGCTGTACATCCCGGTCGTCAACGCGGTGCTGTGCGTCGCGACGCTGCTCGTGCTCGCGATGTTCAAGGATTCCGAACACATCTCCGCCGCGTACGGACTCGCGCTCACCATCACGATGATTACGACGACGATCCTGCTCGCCGTGTACCTGTGGTACGCGAAGCGGCGGGTCGGCGCGATCGTGTTCCTCGTGCTGTTCCTCGCCATCCAGATCCTGTTCTTCATCGCGTCGATGGCGAAGTTCCTGCACGGCGGCTGGTTCACGATGCTGCTCACCATCGCGATCCTGTTCGTCATGTACACGTGGAACGAGGGCACGAAGCTGGAACGCGCGCAGCGCCGCCACATGCGCCCGAAGGACTTCCTGCCCACGTTGGAGAAGCTGCACGGCGACTTCCGCATCCCGTACTTCGCCGACAACATCGTGTATCTCACGTCCGACAGCGAGACGAAACGGCTCGACACCGACATCTTCTTCTCCATCTTCGCCGACCATCCGAAGCGCGCCCGCGCATGGTGGGCGGTGAGCGTGGAGACCACCGACCAGCCGTTCACGCGCGAATACGAGGTGCAGGACTTCGGCACCGACTTCCTGTTCCGCGTGCGCATCCGGCTCGGATTCAAGGTGTCGCAGTCGATTCCGGCGTACCTGCACCAGATCATGCACGACCTGTCGAAGACCGGCGAACTGCCGCAGCAGAAGTCGCTGTACCCGAAGGTCGACGCCGATCCGAACATCGGCACGATCCGCTACGTGCTGATCCACAAGGCGCTGATGCCGGAGTCGAAGGTCTCCGCGCGCGGGGCGCTGTCGCTGCAGACGAAGTATGCGATCCGCCACGTCGCCGGCTCGCCGGTCAAATGGTTCGGACTCGCGCCGTACAACCCGCTCGTCGAAGTGCAGCCGCTGTTCGTGTCCACGCGCAGGCCGCCGCGGCTGAAGCGGATTGAACGCGCCGCCGGGAATGAGCCGGTCACCGGGGATCTGCCGCCGGTGCGGTGAGGCCGCGGTGCGGACGAGACGCGTGGGTGAAACCTATAAGCAACGCTTATAGCACCGGCCGCGCGTCGAATCGTGTGCGGGTTATGGTAGCCAACTATGTGCAGATTACTGGGTTACGCGACGGCAGGGTTCAACCTGAGTCTCAACGCAATCCTAGGCACGGAGGGTGTGGACGCCTATCGTGAGATGAGCGAGATCCACAACGACGGCTGGGGTTGCGCGATGCTCTACGAGCCGATCGAACGACCCGGCACACTCGACGGCGGCGCGCCTTCGCCCGAAACCGGCACCAAGCTGTACAAGACCACCGTGGCCGCGCGCCTCGATCCGGTCTTCCCCGAACTCGCCTCCGAACCGGCGCGAGGCGGCCTGTGGCATCTGCGCCTCGCCTCCTCGAACCTGCCGCTCATCCTCGAGAACCAGCAGCCGTTCTTCGCGAACGGGCTGAGCTTCATCCACAACGGCGACATCTCCGATTCGCATGGCCGCAACATCGTGACGAACCGCCAGTACCCGGTGAACCACAGCGTGTTCCTGTCCACCGGCGGCCGCTCCGACTCCGCGATCTTCTTCGCCGTGATCCTCGAATACATCGGCTTCGGCTACGACCTCGACGAGGCCGTGGCGCAGGCCGTGCGCGAGCTGCGCCAGGCCTACCCGCGTTCCAGCTACAACTGCATGATCCAGTCGCAGGACCAGTTCATCGCATTGAACGCGGCCGGCCGCGAACGCACGTCGTCGCGCATCGTCGAGATCTACGACCAGTACGGCCAGGGCGAGAAGGCGCAGGACTACCGTGTGATGCGCTACCGTGCGCTCACCGACGAGGAGGGCGCGCCCGCGGGCATCGTCGTCGCGTCGTCCGGTTTCGACCAGACCGAGGCCGACGGCTGGGAAGAGCTCGAAAACGACCAGATGATCGTCGCCTCCAACCGCACCGGCGAATGGTCGATGCGCTCCATCGACTGACCTCGGGGGAAGACCAAGGCGTTCCGAGGCCGCCATACAATGGCGGTATGGTTCCTACGCTTGAGCAGATCGAAGAGCTTCACCACAAAATCGCGCCTTCCGAAGAGGCGTACAACCTGATCCACACGCATTGCGTGATCGTCGCGCGCATCGCCCGCATGCTCGCGCATCGTCAGAACATGCTGTTCGCGCGCCGCTGCACCCTGCCGAAGGACGCGGCGGAACTGGCCGCGCCGTCCGCGGCGGGTGCGGAGGCGGTGCTCGCCGGGATTGAGGCGGGGGAGAGCGGCGCCACCGGGTCCGGTGTGTCCGGGGAGTTAACCGCGCACGATCTCCTCGCCGTGCCGCCGTCCGACGGGGTGACCGGCGGGCATGTGCCGCCGCGACTCATCGACGAGCATCTGGTCACGATCGGCGGACTGCTGCACGACATCGGCACGTACAAGGTCCTCAAGCATGACGGCACCGACGGCGAACCGCTGAAATTCGCCGGCAAGAAGTACATCAAGCACGGTCTGCTCGGCTACGAGTACCTGCTGGAGAACGGCGTGGACGAGGAGATCGCGCAGTTCGCGCGCAACCACACCGGTGTGGGCCTCACGCGCGACGACGTGATCCGCCAGGAACTGCCGTTGCCGCCGGCCGACTACGTGCCGGTCAACCTCGAACAGGAGACCGTGATGGTAGCGGACAAGTACAACAGCAAGTCGCTGCCCGCCAAGTTCGTCACCGCGGAAAGCTACACGAAGCGCGCGGCCCGCTTCGGCGAGGAGAACAAGCGCCGCTGGCTGGAACTCCTCGACCAGTACGGCGTCGTCGACGTGCGCCCCCTCGCCAAGGAATACGGCATGGTCATCGTGTGAGGGCTGTGCCTACACATGTGGCCCCCTCTGATGGGACATCGCCGTGGAGCAAACGCCGGAGGCGTTTGTAGGCGATGTGCGAGCCGGCAGGCGAGCCGATTTGAGGCCAGCCGAAGGCTGCCCGTAATCGCGGTCGGGCTGTCAGCCGAAGGCTGACTGGGGGAGAGTAGAGGAGCGGCCGCAGGGCGCGGGAGATACTGCATCGGCCGAAGGCCGATTCTATTTCCTGCGGCCTGCGGCCGGTGTCTCTCCCCCACCCGGCTTCGCCGGGAGCCCCCTCGTCAGAGGGGGCCGATTCGAATTGGTCTTAGTCGGCGAGGGGGAAGGTCTGGTCGGCGGCCTGTGCGACCTCGTCGGAGGCGGTGACGATGATGACGGCGCGCTTCGGGTCGCGGGCGTGCGCGATCGAGGCGAGCAGCTCGAGAATCGCAGCCGCATCATCCGAATCCAAGCCCTTCGTCGGCTCGTCGAGAATCACGACATCCGCCTCGCAGCTGATTGCGCGGGCGATCGCCACGCGGCGCTGCTCGACGAGCGGCAGCTCGCCCACCGGACGTCCGCTCGTCGCCTCAGAGAATCCGACGCGGTCGAGCAGCTCGCGCGCAATCACCGGCTTCGGCTTCAGATACGTGCGCCCGGACGCGTCCATCGCGTACCGCACGTTCGCTTCCGCGTCGAGGTCGCCGCGCACCGCGTAGCGCTGCGGCACGATGCCGAGCCGATGCCCGCGCAGCTCGTTGATCTCCAGTTCCGCGAGGTTCGAGCTCTTCGTCATCGCCGTGCCGGAGGTGGGCAGCTGGTAGCCGCCGAGCACCTCCATCAGCGTGACGCGCTGCTCCGGATCGTCCGCGTCGGGCAGCACGCGGATCGCGTACAGCGAGCCCGCGTAGCAGGCGATCGACACGTTGTCGAGCACGTGACGCCCGGTCTTGCGGTTCGTCGTGGTCGCATGGTTGAGCGAGAACGTCGGGTACGACTTGAGCAGCACACGGTCGCCGACCTGCTTGTCGAGCGCGCGTTCGGAGCGCTTCACCGACGCCTTGATCTCGTTCGGGTCGGCGATCGCGTCGAGCGTCGCGTGCTTCGCGGCCAGCGCGAGCGTCTCGTTGACGCGTCGCGCGTTCGCCGCCGTGGCCGCCGCGCTCGTCTCCTTGGGATTCGCGTCGGCCGCCTTGTCCTCGGCGGTGTCTTCGGTATCGGCGGTTTCCGCGGGTGCCGTGGGTGCGTCGGTTTCGTTGACGGTTTCGTCGTCGTCCGTGGCGGTGTCCGTTTCACCGGCATCCGTCGCGTCGTCGGCGTCCGCGTCGGGCTCGCCCGCGGTGGCCGTTTCACCGGAAACGTCCACCGGCGCGGCGTCGCCTTCCGCGGTGTCATCCGTCTCGTCGGTTTCGTCGATATCGTCGCCATCATCGGCATCGTCGATGGCGTCCGGATCGAACGCGATCTGCGCGTCGCCGTCCTCGTCGTAGACGATGCTGAATTCGACCGGCTGCGCGTTGATGTCGGCGTCCGTGATGTCGTCGTCATCCGCATCCGCGTCAGCGGCTTCCATGGCTTCCGAGGACGACTCCGTGGAGTCCACGTCCGTCTCGTCGGTTTCGACGGTCTCCGCGGTCTCGTCGATGACGGTGTCGTCGGCGACCGTCTCGGTCGCGGCGTCGTCCTTCTTCTCGACGATCGTCTCGTTCTTGTCGATATCCTTCTCGCTCATGCCTTGTCCTCCGAAATCTCCGATGCCTTGAACAGATTCGCGTTGGGGAACGTCGCCGGACGCAGCATCGCGACGATCGCGAGCACAACGACGATGCCGATCGACTCCCAGACCAACGGCCAGACGATGCCGGACGTGACGGGCGTGGCGTGGCCGTTGGCCAGCGCGGCGCCGATGGCGCCCGCGCCCAGGCCGCCGGCCACGAGGCCGACCGCCGCCGGGACCACGGTGAGCATGAACGTCTCGACCATGAACTGCCAGCCGAGGCGCGGCTTCGTCACGCCGGAGACGAGCGCCATGCCGATCTCGTCCGTGCGGCCGGACCAGGTGCGCGCGATGGTGAGCGCCGCGAGCACGATGCAGCCGCCGAGCGCGAACGCCCACAGGGCGACGCGCGCGCCGGACGCGGCGGAGGCGAGCGGCTCGATCGACTTCGTGTAGGCCTCGAGCGAGGGGGATTCGAGCGTGTAGCCCTTCGGCAGCTTCGCCTTCTTGACGAGCGTGACGAACTTGTTGTAGGTGGCGACGTCGCTGAAGTCGAAGATGATGTCGAGCTTCGGCATCGACCAGGTGTTCTTCGCCTTGGAGTCGTCGAGCTTGTCGAGGCCGAGCGTGTACGTGGTGGCGTACGCCGTGTAAATCACGTTCTCGCGGTTGTCCTTCGCGTACTTGCCGCTGGTGCCGCTCGTGCCGTTGGTGCTGTCGTCGTACTGGTAGATGCCCTGCACGGTGAGCTCGTAGGTCTTCGATTTGTCGGTCGGATCGGCGACCTTGAACTTGTCGCCTACCTTGAGGTTGTTCTTCTCGGCCACGGACTTGGAGATCAGCGCGCCGGTGAACGAGGTGTCGGTGAACTTGAGCGCTTTGCCGTCGACGATCGTGTACTGGCCGTAATCGTTGTCCTGCTTGGTCTTGCCGTCGTAGAAGGAGCGCAGCTGGAACTCGCCGCCCGTCTTGTCGGCGGAGGAGTCGGTGTCCGCGGTGCCGGCGATCGCCTTGAACTTCGCGGTCTGGCGCACCGGAATGGTCTCCATGAACGTGTACGTGAACGAGACGCCCTTCTCCTGAGCAGCGACCGCGTACGGGGTGTAGTCGTCGAACGTGAGGTAATGGGCGGTGGTCGCCTTTGCGTCGTCGGACTTCATCGCCGCCTGCGTGGCGGCGGTCGGGCGCAGGACCGCGTTCGGGGTCTGCGCGTCGTAGGCGCTGCCGTGCGCCGTGTCGTTCTCCTGCACGATGGCGAGCGAGGCGATCGTGCCGAACGATGCGAGCAGCGTGACCACCACGGTCAACGCCGAGATCGCCCAGCGGCGCGTCACGGCGCGCCAGGCGTTGGTGAGAACGAACATAAGCTGCTTCTCCAGTCCTCTATATCCCTATGCGCGCGGGGCGGGATGCCGGGCTCGGCCGGGGGTGCGGGATCCGCGCGCGTTTCGCTATAACAGTAAGACAGTACGTCGGCAAATGTGGGGGTTCTCTTGCCTGATGCTGTGAGGTGGCTGGGAAAACCCCTCAGTCCGCCTGCGGCGGACAGCTCCCCCTCAAGGGGGCGCAAAGAAAGGTCTTTTCTGCTCTCCTTCTGAAGGGAGGAGCAAGGGAATGGCCTTTTGCGCCCCCTTCAGGGGGAGCTGTCGGCGAAGCCGACTGAGGGGGTGCCGGGTGCCTGGCCTGGAAACCACGGCCGGAACCCTGTCCGAACGGACCGGCAAGTGGGACAATATGAAGAGGTATAACGAGGTACTGAGAGACATAGGGAAAGGGAAGGAGTCCATCATGATGGAGCCGTATGTGAGGCCGGGCATCGACGATCGCCCCGACTACGAGAAGGCGCTGAGCGCCGAGGACAAGGCCTCGGTCTCCCGTCTCGCCGCCGATCCGCACCGCATCGCCCCGGAGGCGTCCGCCGAACAGCCGACCGCGCAGGCCGCCCGCCTCGCCGCTGACGGCACCGCATCGGTCGTCGCGGCCGCCAAGGTCGACGCCGCCGTACCCGACTATGCGTCGTCGTTCCTCGACATGCGCGACCCGATGGTCGCCGCCGACGGCGAACGCCCCGACGCCGTGCAGCTCTCCCGCCTCAAGTGGGGGTTCGCGACGGGTGCGCTGCTCATCACCGCGCCGTGGGCCGCATTGAACCTCGTCGCCGTCCCGAACCAAATCGCGCACGCGGTCGGCCTGTACGCCGCCGTGCCCGCCGTCGCTCCGAGTAACGGCAGCGGTAGCGTGGCCGTCCCCCTCGCGGATGCCGCGGCGGCCTTGCCTCCCGCCGAACTGGTTTGGCCGCTGGCCGCACTGCTCGCCGTCGGCGCGCTGTTCGGCCTCGTGTTCATGCCGCTGGTCGCCGCGCTCTCCGACCGCACGCGCGTGTCCCTGGGCCGTCGTACGCCGTGGCTCGTGGGCGGCGGCGTCCTGTCCGCGCTGATCGCGCTCGCGCTCAGCGCGGCCACCGCGGTCTCCCTGCTCGTCATCCTGTGGGTCGCGCTGCAGTTCTCCTACGCGATGCTCGTCTCGCCACTCGCCGCCGCGCTCGCCGAACGTGTGCCGGACAAGTTCCGTGATGGCATCGAACGCTGGTATGCGATTGGCGTGATCGCCGGCCAGGCGACGGGCGGCGTGGTCGGCGGCCTGGCCGTCGGCTTCGGCGCGTTCAACCCGTTCCTGTGCGCGGCCGTCCTGTTCGCCGTGTCCGGTGTGGGCGCCGTGGTCGTCTGGCCGCAGGAACCTTCCAGCGTCGAACAGCCGCATAAGCGGTTCGACTGGCGTGAGGTGTTCGCCGCGGCGTCGCCGCGCCTGCCGCGCGGCGCTGAGGCGAAGACGTTTCGCCGCCTGTTCTGGTCGCGCGTGTTCGTCAGCGCCGCCGTCGCGATGACCGGTGCCTACCTGTGGTACGTCGTGCGGTTCTCGGTGTACGGCGACCAGCCCGTGTTCACGTCCGCCCCCGTCACGCTACCGTCCGGCGTGCTCATCGCGCTGCTCGCGCTCGCCTCGTTCGCCGGCATGCTGCTCGCCACGCAGTCCGCCGGTGCGATCACCGACAAGTTCGTCGAAGGATTCGGCCCGTGGTGGCGTGATTCGCGCGCGGCCGTGGTCTGCACGTGCGTGCTGTACGCAATCGCGCTGGCGGTGGGATTGGCGATCGCCGTGATCGGCGGCGAGAAGAGCCTGATGATTTTCTCGTTCCTCGCCGGATTCGCCGTCGGACTCTATGATGCGCTCGTCCAGCCGCTCGTCATCGAGGCGCTGCCCGATGCGCGCGACGCGGGCCGCGCACTCGGCGTCTACGGCAACGCCCGCCCGGTCGGCGTGGTGATCGGCGCGCTTGCCGGCGCGCTCGCCATCGTCGTGGCGCCCGCGTCGCTCGGCTACGTGGCGGTGTTCCCCGCCGCGATCGTATGCGTCGCACTCGCCGCGTTCTTCCTGCGCAAGTAGGACTTCCTTATCCCCTGTGCCCCCTTGAGGGAGCCAGTGCGATTCGGACAGACGGTGGGACCACGGCTTCTTTGCGCCCCCTTGAGGGGGAGCTGGCGCGCGAAGCGCGACTGAGGGGGCTGTCGGCGGAGCCGACTGGAGATGATGGTGCGGGTACGATAGTCCCGTATATATGGTCATAGCGCGAAAAGGGAGTGGTGCATGGTCGGTATGCGCGACGTGGCCCGTCGGGCCGGAACCTCGGTGAGCACGGTGTCGCTCGTCGTCAACGGCACCGGATACGTGTCCGACGAGATGCGCAAACGCGTGCAGGACGCGATGGACGCGCTCGGCTACATCCCCAACGAGCTCGCACGCAACTTCTACCGCGACCGCACCAACATGGTCGGCGTGATCGTGCCGACCGTTCGCCACCCGTTCTTCGCCACGTTCGTCGCCGCCCTCCAGCGCGGCTTCTCGGCACGCGGCATGCGCGTCGTCCTGTGCTCGGTGGCGGACACCGGCAAGGACGAATCCGAGTACATCGACATGCTGCGACGGCACATGATGGACGGCATCGTCATGGCCGCGCACACGCGTCATCCCGCCGACTATTGGACATCCGTAGACCGTCCGATCGTCGCGTTCGACCGCTATCTCGGCGAAGGCGTGCCGTCGGTGAGATCCGACCACGAGCAGGGCGGCCGCATCGTCGCGCGCGAGCTGATAGCGTCCGGCGCGCGTCACGTCGCGCTGGTCGGCGGCCCACGCGCCCAGTTCCACGATCTGACTGACGATGATCCGTCGGACGGCCCGCATCCGGAATCCACGTTCCCCACCGTGCGCTACTACCTCACGCTGGAACGTGAGCTGGACGCGGCCGGCATCGCGCACGAGTACGTCGAGTCGGGCGGCGTCGACGATTTCGCCGGATACGTCGCCGCCGTGCGCGGCCTGTTCGACCGTCGCGGACGCGCGGTCGACAGCGGCGATGCCGGTAACGTCGACGGCGGTGACGACGGCGTCGCGCCCGTCGCGACGGACGCCGCCGTGCCGCCCGTCGACGCGATCGTCGGCAACGACGTCGTCGCCGCGCTCGCCGTGCAGGAGGCGGCGAGGCGCGGCATCCGCGTGCCCGACGACCTCCAGATTGTCGCGTACGACGGCACGTATCTCGTCGACGCGGCCGGCGTGCGGCTCACGACCGTCGCGCAGGATTTCGGCACGATCGCCGAGCGCATCGTCGACCGGATGATCGCGTTGATCGGGGATGGTGGTGACGACGCGACTGCCGGTGACGCTGCGATTGTCGATGATGGCGATGATGACGGAGCGGGGGAGCGCGGCGTCACGCTCGTGCCGCTCGTCCTGCGCAAGGCCGACTCGACGCGGTGACGGCGGCGCGGTGGCCGCGGTGGTGGCTGCGACCTGTCCCGCAGGTTACGGGAATGTGATGGGAAAATGCGACGAATTCGCATGGTTCACATAGTGAACATCAGTGGCCGGCGGCGGAACGGCGCTCCTATGGTGTGGAACCAGTTCGAGCGATAACCGCTCGGAGGACAAACTTCTAGACCGAAAGGAGGCCGCCGCGATGACTGGATACACTGCCGATACCACCGTTGATGAGTCCGTTCTGACCCTCGTCAACGTCGCTCTGCTGTCCGCACGAATTATTATTCCGTCTTCGCTGGCGGCATGATCGGCTTACAAGCTTGAGCCCCGTCAGCGAAGGCAGGGCGAGAGCGATTGATCACGTTTCAAGCCCTGCATGAGATGCGGGGCTTTTTCATTGCCCGCCCGCCACGATCCACAAGATCAGGGCGTGCGATGGAATTCCGCGAAATAGAGAGAGAAACCCCATCCAATTCAGGAGACAATCCCATGAGTGCAGTCGAGGAAACGGCTGAAAACGCAGCTGAAGGCAAGCTGCAGGCGATGGCCCACGATTCCGTGAAGACCGTCATCGCCGCCTCCATGGTCGGCACGGCCATCGAGTTCTACGACTTCTACGCCTACGGCACCGCCGCGGCGAACTACTTCCCGCACATCTTCTTCTCCGCGAAGGACAACCCGACCGTTGCGCTGCTGATGAGCCTGCTGACCTTCGCGATCGCGTTCATCGCCCGCCCGCTCGGCTCCCTCGTGTTCGGCCACTTCGGCGACCGCATGGGCCGCAAGACCACGCTGGTCGTCTCCCTGATGACGATGGGTATCGGCACGTTCCTCATCGGCTGCCTGCCGACCTACAACCAGGCGGGCGTCTTCGCCGTCGCCATCCTGTGCCTGCTGCGCTTCATCCAGGGCATCGGCCTCGGCGGCGAATGGTCCGGCGCGGCCCTGGTCGCGACCGAGAACGCGCCTGAGGACAAGCGCGCCCTCTACGGCTCCTTCCCGGAGCTCGGCGCCCCAATCGGATTCTTCCTCTCCAACGGCACCTACTTCCTGCTTGAGACCTTCAACGACTCCGACGCGATGCTCGCCTGGGGCTGGCGCGTGCCGTTCCTGCTCTCCGCGGTGCTCGTGATCATCGGCCTCGTCGTCCGAGTCCACATGGAGGAGACCCCGATCTTCCGTATGGCCCAGGAGCAGAAGAAGGTCGTCAAGTCCCCGCTCACCGAGGTGTTCCGCAAGTCCTGGAAGCAGGTCCTGCAGGCCACGTTCCTCGTCGCCGTCACCTACACGCTGTTCTACACGCTCGCCACCTGGTCCCTCGCATGGGGCACCAAGGAGCAGGGTGAGGGCGGCGGTGGCCTCGGCTTCACCAACCAGGAATACCTGCTCATGCTCATGATCGCCATCTGCGTGTTCGCCGCCTTCATCGTGATCTCCTGCGTGAACGCCGACAAGTGGGGCCGCAAGCGCGTCATCATCACGTCCTCCGTGCTGCTCGTCGTGTTCGCCGCGCTGTTCCCGTTCCTCCTGAACGGTGAGATCGTCGGCCAGCGCAACTTCTTCGCCAACATGGTCTTCCTGTGCGTCGGCTTCGCCCTCATGGGCACCGCGTTCGGCCCGATCGGCGCCTTCCTGCCCGAGCTGTTCGACGCCAACGTGCGCTACTCCGGCTCCGGCATCGGCTACAACCTCGCCGCCATCGTCGGCGCGGCCTTCGTGCCGACCATCGCCACCTGGCTGAGCTCCCACTGGGGCGTCCACTCCGTCGGCATCTACCTCGGCGTGATGGCCCTGTGCTGCCTCGTCGCCGTGCTCTCCTGCCACGAGACGAAGGACGTCGACTTCACCAAGTGACGTCTTCCCTTGGCTCCCTCTGACGAGGGAGCTGGCCGCCGCAGGCGGACTGAGGAAGAGATATTGCGGGCCGTCACGTTCCAGCTATCTCTCCCCCACCCGCTTCGCGGGAGCCCCCTCGTCAGAGGGGGCCGGAGAAAGCCCTCGCCACTTCCCGCCAGCGGGAGGGGCGCAGGGAATGCGAATCCCCCAAACTTTCCAGCTGTAATCGCGTTTGATTTCGGCTTGATTCCATAACTGAAAATTCAATTCAATATTTGGACGCGGGCGACCGCGCCGCCCACTGCGGGACTAGAAATAGTCCCCAGTGAACCGATGACTTTCCCCGACACAAGGACACAATCCTTCTCGCCGAAGGCCGTCAGCAATCTCACCGATTGTCGGACGTGCAGTTTCGTTCGGCACACTGAACAACATAAAGGAGTGCCTATCATGGCAGCAACTATCTGGTACGAGAAGGACGCCGACCTCTCCGTGTTCGAAGGCAAGAAGGTCGCCATCCTCGGCTACGGTTCCCAGGGCCACGCCCACGCGCTGAACCTGCGTGACTCCGGCGTCGACGTCGTCGTCGGCCTGCGTCCGACCTCCAAGTCCGTCGAGTTCGCCAAGGAGCAGGGCCTCGAGGTCAAGTCCGTCGGCGATGCCGTCGCCGAGGCCGACGTCGTCATGATCCTGCTGCCTGATCAGTACCAGGCCGCCGTCTACAAGAAGGACATCGAGCCGAACCTGAAGCCGGGTGCCGCTCTGGCCTTCGCCCATGGCTTCAACATCCACTACGGCTACATCAAGCCGTCCGAGGATCACCCGGTCTTCATGGTCGCGCCGAAGGGCCCGGGCCACATCGTGCGTCGTGAGTACGCCGCCGGCCGTGGCGTCCCGGTGGTCGTGGCCGTCGAGCAGGATCCGGATGGCAAGACCTGGCCGCTGTGCCTCGCCTACGCGAAGGCCCTCGGCGCGCTGCGCGCCGGCGCCATCAAGACGACCTTCACCGAGGAGACCGAGACCGATCTGTTCGGCGAGCAGGACGTCCTCATGGGCGGTATCAACCACCTGTGCGACATGGGCTTCGACGTGCTGACCGAGGCCGGCTACCAGCCGGAGATCGCCTACTTCGAGGTCTTCCACGAGCTGAAGATGCTCGTCGACCTCGCCAACGAGGGTGGTCTGAACAAGGCCCGTTGGTCCTGCTCCGACACCGCCCAGTACGGCGACTACACCTCCACGGTCATCACCGAGGAGACCAAGAAGCGCATGCAGTACCAGCTCAAGCGCATCCAGGACGGCTCCTTCGCCAAGGAGTTCATGGATGACCAGGCCGCCGGCGCCCCGAAGTTCAAGAAGCTGCAGGAGGAGTTCTCCCACCCGCACCTCGAGACCGTCGGCCCGAAGCTGCGCGCCATGTTCTCCTGGAACAACGGCCCGGCCAAGGATCAGGACGAGGCCGAGTCCTTCAACGGCAAGATTGCTCGTACCCAGGTTCAGTGAGCTTGACCGCCCCGGCTCCCGTCCGATGAGGACGCGGCCGGGCGACCATATCGGTCGGTGAAAGGCCGCCATCCGTTTACCACGGGTGGCGGCCTTTTTGGTTGTTTCTGTTGTTTCTGTTGTTTTGGTTGTTTGGGTCTTTTGGGTTTCGTTTCTTTGCCGGCGGTTGTCGGCCTCGATTGCCGGTCGGCGGCTGTCGTCTGCCCCGTATCGGTCGCCCCGTCCTCGGCGCGATAAATCCCGGGAATTCGGCCTATGCTCCGGGAATCTTTGTGCTGACTCGGTCTCAGCGCAAGGATTCCCGGGTGATGGGGCTGTTTTCCGGGATTTCTTGTGCTGGTGACGGTTCAGTGCAACAATTCCCGGATGACAGGGGTGATTCCCGGGAAAAATTGCGCTGGGAATTTGCGTTGGGGAATGGGGCGCAAGGATTCCCGGGTGATGGGGATGATTCCCGGGAAAAGTTGTGCTGGAGGTGTTTCAGCGCAACGATTTCCGGACGACAGGGGTGTTTTTCGGGAAAAGTTGCGCCGTGTCTGTGGTTGCGCCATGGTCGGCGGGGCGACGCGATGGGATGAGGCCCCGGCTGTCCACGATGCGGGGGAAAGGGTCGGATGATGGCCCGAATCATGGACGTGGGCCACTATCCGACCGCAATATCGCTAGGATTGAGCGCAGTTCACGGGACACAATCCCGTACGATCGAGGTCATCCGGTCAACGCACAACGCACGCGTCACCACGCACACGCGACCGGCGGACCACCCACCCGCGCAACATGCGCCAACGCATAACGCGCAACCACATAACGACACCGTGTACCGTTCGCACGAACGGTCGAACCGGTTGGACACGACCGACGGCGGCCCCGCAGGGGCGATGCCGGCGGGCGTCGTCGGACCGGCGCATCGACCGACGCCGTGCGACGGTACGCAAGTAAAGGAGTGCCACCATGGCTGCACAGATCTGGTATGAGAATGACGGCGATCTCTCCGTGCTCGAGGGCAAGAAGGTCGCGATCATCGGCTACGGCTCGCAGGGCCACGCCCACGCGCTGAACCTGCGCGATTCCGGCGTCGACGTCGTCGTCGGCCTGCGCCCCACCTCCAAGTCTGTGGACTTCGCGAAAGAGCAGGGCCTCGAGGTCAAGTCCGTGCCGGAAGCCGCCGCCGAGGCCGACGTCATCATGATCCTCGCGCCGGACCAGTACCAGCGCAACATCTGGAAGGACGACATCGAGCCGAACATCAAGCCGGGTGCGGCCGTCGCCTTCGCCCATGGCTTCAACATCCACTACGGCTACATCAAGCCGTCCGAGGATCATCCGGTGTTCATGGTCGCGCCGAAGGGCCCGGGCCACATCGTGCGTCGTGAGTACGCCGCCGGCCGTGGTGTCCCGGTGGTCGTCGCCGTCGAGCAGGACCCGCGCGGTGACGGCTGGGCGCTGACCCTGGCCTACGCGAAGGCCCTCGGCGCCCTGCGCGCCGGCGCCATCAAGACCACGTTCAAGGAGGAGACCGAGACCGATCTGTTCGGCGAGCAGAACGTCCTCATGGGCGGCGTGAACAAGCTCGTCGAGATGGGCTTCGAGGTCCTCACCGACGCCGGCTACCAGCCGGAGATCGCCTACTTCGAGGTCTGCCACGAGCTCAAGATGCTCGTCGACCTGATGAACGAGGGCGGCCTCAACAAGGCCCGTTGGTCCTGCTCCGACACCGCCCAGTACGGCGACTACACCAACACCGTCATCAACGAGGACTGCCGCAAGCGCATGGAGTACCACCTGGGCCGCATCCAGGACGGCTCCTTCGCCAAGGAGTTCATCGACGATCAGGACGCCGGCGCCCCGCACTTCAAGGAGCTGCAGGAGAAGTACTCCAACGAGCGCATCGAGACCGTCGGCCCGAAGCTGCGCGCCATGTTCTCCTGGAACAAGGACGGCGTGAAGGACGCCGACGAGGCCAACTCCTTCACCGGCAAGATCGCCCGCGCCCAGGTCCAGTGAGCCTGACGCTCTGAGCTGAGCCCATAAGCAAGGCCGCCGTTCCCCGATACGTGGGGAACGGCGGCCTTTCGCGTTATCGAAGAAATCAAAAGAATCAAAAATATCAAAAGAATCAAAAGCTGGGGTCGGGGAGGGGGAGTCGCGCGCCTGCGGTGCACGGCGTCGGTTCTGCTCCATGCTTGGCGCGGAAGCGACGCTGACGGCCTTCTTAGCGTCGTTGCCGTGCCATGGGTGGCGTGGGGACGACGCATTTGGCACGGATGTGATGGGGATGGCGGTCTTGGCGGTGGTTCCGTGCCATGGGTGGCGTGGGGGCGACGCATTTGGTGCGGAGGCGACGGAATCGGGGGAGTCGAAAGCGGCAAAGTGGGGGTGGGCGGGGGTCTCTCCCTCAGTCAGCCTTCGGCTGACGGCTCGACCGCGATTATGGACAGCCTTCGGCTGGCCTCATATCGGCTCGCCTGGCGGCTCGCACATCGCCTACAAACGCCTCTGGCGTTTGCTTGACGGCGATGTCCCGTCAGAGGGAGTCCCGCTTTGCGGGACAGCTCCCCCTGAAGGGGGAGCAAAGGTGGGGCGTATAGCACGTCTCGGCTGGGAAAACAAGTCTTGTGTTCTGGGAATTTGCGGCGTAAGTTGACGAATGGACTGTGAGTGTTCGACGGCGGCACCGGGAACGGGAAGATAAGGTGCCGTGTCCGGGGGTGGCGTCGGCGCTCGTCGTAACCGATTACGGGATTACGGGCAATCAGCATGGTCGGCCATCACCGATGGTCGTCGTGCGAAGTCGTCGTGCGAGGCCGTCGGTCGAATGACCGTAGTGCGTACCGTGCGTGCCCCGTGCCCCCGCGATCGGCAATCATCGACAGACCGATCAGATATGGATATGAGAGGGAACACCCGTATGGTTTCAGGGCATCATCATGCCGGACCATGGCGGTCGATCACGGCGCTTGCCGTGACAGCCGCCATGCTGCTCCCGGCCAATGTGGCGATGGCCGCGCCGGCTGCGTCGCAGCCTGCCGCGGCATCGCAGGATTCCGCCGTGGCCGCCGCGTCCAACGGCACCGGCAGCACCGCCAGCAACACCGTCACCACCGCTGATAGCGGCAAGAACGCCACCGGTAGCACCGGTAGCACTGCCGACACCGCCAAAGCCACCGCCAAGACCGCCGACAAGACGGACGGAAAGGACGCCGACGCGCTGCTGCGCGCGGTCGGCGAGTCCGCGGACAAGTCCGGCAAGAACGACAAGTCCGGCGACAAGGGGCTGCTGTCCGGCTCCGGCGACACCACGACCGGCATCGCGACGATCATCGTGCAGCTTGACGACACCACCGCAGGCGTGCCGTGGTACCGTTCGCTGTTCGGCGTGAGCAAGCAGACGCGCCACCGCGAGATCAAGAACGACATCCGCGACCTGGCCGCCAACGAGCCGTCGCTGATGTCCACCGACGGCGCCAAGGCCAACGGCAAGGCGAAGTCCGTCCAGGTCTCCGACGTGCAGGACTACTACCACGCGATCGACGGCTTCGCGGTCAAGGCGCCGGCCGCGCTGCTCGACGGCATCCGCGAGCTGCCGGGCGTCAAGCGCGCGTTCATCGAAAGCAAGTACAGCATCCCGGACGAGAAGTCCGCGGCCGACGATTCCACGCCGGACCTGAAGAACCAGTCGTCGCTCGACATGACCGGCGCCGACAAGGCCGCGCAGAAGGGCGACGGCCAGACCATCGCGATCATCGATTCCGGCCTCGACACCGACCATGAGGCGTTCCAGGGCGACCTCGACGACGCCAAGGTGAAGATGAGCAAGTCGGACGCCGAATCGAAGATCAAGGAGCTCGGCCACGGCACGTACGTGTCCGAGAAGATCCCGTTCGCGCGCGACTACGCCGACAACGACGACAACGTGAACCCGAGCGACCTGTCCGGCATGGAGCACGGCACGCACGTCGCCGGCATCGCGGCCGCCAACTCCGGCGACCAGATCCGCGGCACCGCGCCCGACGCGCAGATCATGCCGATGAAGGTCGCCGACGATTTCAGCGGCGCCATCTACGATTCGTCCCTGCTCGCCGCCATCGACGACGCGAAGGCGCTCGACGCGGACACCGTGAACATGTCGCTCGGCTCCGACGCGGGCTTCTCCGAGGAGTCCACCGCCACCTACGGCGACGCGATCAAGGCGCTGCGCGACGGCGGCGCCACGGTGAACGTGGCCGCCGGCAACGCGACCACCGCCGCGCTCGGCAACGCCTCCGGCGCGAACCTGCCGTACGCCTCCGATCCGGACAGCTCCGTGATCTCCTCCCCGTCCTCCTTCCCCGACTCGCTGTCCGTGGCGAGCGTGAACAACGCGCAGCGCCAGTCCGCGTTCCTCGGCCCCGACGGCACGGCCATCGGCTACCTGCAGCTCGGCTTCGCCGACGAGAACGGCCAGGCCACCGGCGACAGCACGCCCGGCCTGTCTGACAAGGACAAGGGCCTGAAGGACGGCGAATACGAGTACGTGGACGGCGGCATCGGCTCCACCGAGGACCAGAACCGCCTCGCCAATGAATACAACTGGGACCTGTCCGGCAAGATCGTCGTCGTCAAGCGCGGCGGCACCGAGCCGAGCGACGGCCACGCCCTCACCTTCGGCGACAAGCTCATGAACGTCGGCACCGCGCTCAACGCGGCCGCCGTCATCTTCTACAACAACGCGGACGGCGCGATCACCGGCGCGGCCATCAAGACCGGCATCGTCGTCAACATCCCCGTCGTCTCCATCTCCGGCAAGGACGGCGAGAAGCTCATCGCCGCCGCCGATAAGAAGCTCACCGTCAAGGCCGACGCCACCGCCGCGCCCGC
Source organism: Bifidobacterium sp. LH_424 (assembly GCF_056356895.1). Classification (NCBI taxonomy): domain Bacteria; kingdom Bacillati; phylum Actinomycetota; class Actinomycetes; order Bifidobacteriales; family Bifidobacteriaceae; genus Bifidobacterium; species Bifidobacterium sp. LH_424. Next base: position 138,152 of record NZ_JBKEVC010000002.1, on the reverse strand, counting down.
CGGCTACTCGATGAGCGACTTCACCAGCTGGGGCGTCACCCCGGACCTCAAGCTCAAGCCCGAGATCACCGCCCCCGGCGGCAACATCTGGTCCTCGATCCCGAACGACAAGTACGAGTACATGTCCGGCACGTCGATGGCCACGCCGCAGCTGGCCGGCATCTCCGCGCAGATACACGAGTACGTGGACGGCGACAGCAAGTTCTCCGGCATGTCCGACGCCGAGAAGGCGAAGGCCGTCACCCGCCTGCTGATGAGCACCGCCAAGCCGGTCGCGTCCGGCGACTCCTACGCCTCGCCGCGCCAGCAGGGCGCCGGCCTCGCCGACGTGCCCGCCGCCACCTCGACCGACGTCTACCTGACCGTCGACGGCGCCGCCGACGACTCCCGTCCGAAGGCCGACCTCGGCGACAGCACGGACGGCACGTGGTCGTTCACGATGACCCTGCACAACCTCGGCGGCAAGGCCCGCTCCTACACGCCCGACGCGCAGGCCCTGTCCGAGGCGGTCGCCGACGGCCTGTTCCAGAACACCGACACGAACTGGACCGGCAAGGGCATCGACGTCGCCTACTCCGGCAACGGCTACGACGCGAAGACCGGCAAGGTGACCGTCCCGGCGAACGGCAGCGCGAAGCTGACCGTCACCGTCGCCACCGCGCAGGCGTTCAAGGACTTCGCCGCCGCGAACACCCCGAACGGCACGTTCGTCGAAGGCTTCGCCCTGCTCAAGGCCGCCGACAAGAACGGCGTCGACCTGTCCGCCCCGTTCGTCGGCTTCTACGGCAAGTGGAACCAGGCCTCCGTGTTCGATTCCGCGCTGTGGGAGAAGGGTGACAAGGCCTACCACATCTACGGCACCGCGCTCGCCAACCCGAACAACGGCCTGCCGCTCGGTGTGAACCCGCTCGACGGCGACGCCACCGCCGGCCCGGTCTACGACATCGACCCGAACCGCATGGTCGTCTCCCGCACGAACTACAGCGCCTCGCCGATCGCCGCCTGGCCCGTCACCGGCCTCCTGCGCAACGCGAACAAGCTCAAGTACGAGTACACGGACGCGAACGGCAAGGTCGTCAGGAGCTACTCCTACGACTACGTGTCGAAGTCCACGCTCAACCAGACGACCGGCAGCGTGCTGTACGCCGAAGCGCGTCTCGGCAACGGCTCCGGCGCGTTCGACGGCAAGTCGAACGACGGGACCAACCTGCCCGACGGCACGTACACGCTGCGCCAGACCGCCACGACCGCCGGCCCCGGCGCCACCGAGCAGCAGAGCGCCGCGTACCAGGTGACCCTCGACACGAAGGGCCCGCGCATCACCAACATGCAGCTCACCGGCGAAGGCGACGCGAAGACGTTCTCCTTCGACGTGACCGACGAGTCCTGGCTCTCCGCGATCGACTTCCACGATCCGACCACGCTCGCCTACTTCAAGCGCATCCTCGCGCCCGCCGACTACACGACGAACGCCGACGGCACCCGCACGTGGCACTTCGACGTGAAGGTCGCCGACGTGGCCGCCGCGTGGACCGCGTCCGGCCTGTCCGGCTCCCTGCCGAACACCGTCCCGCTGTACGCGTGGGACTACGGCCTCAACGCGAGCGATCGCACGGCCGCCGTCATGACCCCGGTGGCCGCCACCGGCATCACCGTCACGCCGGACAAGCTCACGATTGCGCCCGGCCAGACGGCGAAGCTCAAGGCCGCCGTCCAGCCTGCCGACTCCACCGAGCAGGATCTGACGTGGACGAGCGCCGACCCGGCGAAGGTCAAGGTCGACGCCGACGGCACGCTCACCGGCGTCGCCCCGAGCGACGGCAAGCCGGTCGCCGTGACCGTCGCCTCGAAGATCGATCCGGATGTCAAGGCCGTCGCGCAGGTCACCGTCGCCGACGTGACCGACGAGACCGGCATCGCGATGGCGCAGGATTCCGCCACGATTGAGCCGGGCAAGACGCTCGACATCGCCGCGATCGTCGCGCCGTCGCTCGACGGGAAGAAGATCGCGTGGTCGAGCTCCGATGAGAAGGTCGCCACCGTCGCCGCGAAGGACGGACAGTCCGGCAAGGCAATCATCACGGCGGGCGAGCAGGTCGGCACGGCGACGATCACCGCCACCGTGGCCGGCAAGTCCGCCACGATGACCGTGCGCGTCCAGCCCGCCGACTTCGCCCAGTTCGTGTTCGACAAGGACGGCACGACGCTGCTCGGCTACACCGGCAACGCGCGTGACATCGTGATCCCGAACAACACGAAGGCGATCGACTACAACGCCTTCGCCAACACGCAGGCCGTCACGATCACCGTGCCGTCCAGCGTGGAGACGATCGGCAAGCAGGCGTTCGCCGGCTCCGGAAAGCTGACCACGGTCACGTTCCAGAACGACGCGAAGCACCCGAGCCACTTGAAGTCCATCGGCGACGAGGCGTTCACGCAGAACCTCGCGCTCGACACGGTGAACCTGCCGGTCGACGTGAAGGACTTCGAGCTCGGCGTCAACGTGTTCTCCAGCTCGACGCTCCGCCACGTGACGCTGCCCGCCTCCCTCACCGAGATCCCGGACGGCACGTTCAACGGCGATCCGCAGCTCGCCGACGTGACGATCTCCGCCGATACCACCGTGATCGGCGACAACGCGTTCAATGCGAACCAGTCGCTCGGCGCGCTCAAGCTCGTCGACCGGAAGGGCGACGTGACCACCGGCTGGCCGCAGAAGCTGAAGACGATCGGCGGCTCGGCGTTCGCCGGCACCGCGTTCGGCGGCGTCATCGAACTGCCCGCCAGCGTCCGTTCGATCGGCGACAGCGCCTTCGCCCTTGTCGGCGCCGATGTGCGCCTGAACGACGGACTGGAGTTCATCGGCGCGACCGCGCTCTCCGACACCACCGGCACCGAGGTCGTCATGCCCGATTCGCTCGACGAGGTCGGCCACGGCGCGTTCTCCAACATGCCGAACCTCGCCAAGGCGACGATCGGCGCGAACGTGCCCGACAAGCAGTTGGAGGCCGCGTTCGTCGGCGACGCCAAGCTCGCCGAGTTCACCGTCGGCAAGGACGTGAAGCACTACAGCGAGTTCGGCGGCGTGCTGTTCAACAAGGACCGCACGCGCATCATCGCCTACCCGAACGCCAACGCGCAGGGGCCGAAGGACGGCGTCTACACGATCCCGGCCAAGGGCGAGAACGGCTTCGACACGACCGTGACCGACGTGGCCCAGTACGCGTTCTACGACAACTCCACGCTCAAGGGCGTGAAGTTCACCGAAGGCCTCAAGATCATCGGCGACTCCGCGTTCCTGAGCACCGACTTCACCGAGGTCGTCCTGCCGAAGACCCTGGAGACCGTCGAACACGGCGCGTTCATGAACATGGCGAACCTCAAGTCCGTCGACTTCGGCGGCACCATCACCGTGGGCGGCAGCGCCTTCTACAGCGATCCGGTGCTCACCGACCTCAACATGCGACCCGAGTACAACAGGCTCAAGTCGTTCGGTTCGCTGGCGTTCGGCCAGTCGCCGGCCATCACCGCGCTCGACTTCCCGGATTCGGTGACCGACCTGGGCGACCTGGCGTTCTCCAACATCACCTCGCTCAAGAAGGTCCACCTCGGCGCGGGCATCACGTCCGGCGTGGCCGGTGTCTTCACCGGCGCCAACGGCCTGAGCGAGATCACCGTGTCCGAGAAGAACCCGGTGTACTCCGCCAGCGGCAACGTCCTCTACCAGAAGCAGGATGACGGCCTCCACCTGGTGCTCTCCGCTCCGGGCAACCCCGTCACCGACTACACGGTCAAGGACGGCACCGTCGCCATCGAGGCGCAGGCGTTCCGCAACAACCACCAGTTGAAGCACATCACCCTGCCCGCGAGCCTCAAGACCACGACGACCGGCTCGTTCAACTCGACCGACGGGCTCACCGAAGTCGTCTTCCCGGACGGCTTCGAGAGCACGAAGTCCTCGTTCCTGTTCGCCTCCGGCCTCGAATACGTCGAGTTCGGCACGAAGACCAAGAACATCGACCAGGAGTTCTGGGGCCACCGTCCGACGCACCTCGTGGTGCGCGGCGGCCAGGACGGCACGTACACCGGCGGCATCATCGCCGGCGGCATGCAGACCGCGTACTTCGGCGAAGGCATGACCACGCTGAACATCTCCGATACGCCGAGCATCGTCGTCGTGCCCGCCAGCCTGAAGACGCTGAGCCTCGCCGGTGACGGCACGGTGTACGCGCCCGCCGGCTCGGAAGGCGAGAAGGTCGCCATCGCGACCGTCGGCGCCGACCGCGTGAAGGCGTACACGCCGCTCACCCTCACCGCCGACATCGACGGCGAGGTCAAGGCCGGTGCCAAGGTGACGGTCAAGGCCGAAGCCGAGGGCGGCGTCGACGGCGCGAAGCAGTACCGCTTCGTCGCCGTGGCCGCCGACGGCGCCGAGACCGTCCTGCAGGACTGGTCCGACGCCGCGCAGGCGGAGTGGACCGTGCCGGAGCAGGCCGGCGGCGTGAAGGTGCGCGTCGAAACGCGCGACGCCACGTGGTACAGCGTCGCCGCGAACGCGACCGACGCCACGCTCGACGCCGCCCGCGCGGCGCTCGACGAGTCCATCGCCGCCGCCAAGGCCGTCAAGCAGGGCGACAAGGTCGATTCCGCGTGGAAGACGCTCCAGGACGCGATCGCCGCCGCCGAGAAGGCGCGCGACAACGCGACCGCGACCGCCGGCGACCTCCAGCAGGCCTCCGCCACGCTCGACGCCGCCGTGACCGCGTTCGGCAAGGCCGACGCCAAGGCGACCGACGCCCAGCGCGCCGCGCTCGCCGATGCGATCGCCGACGCCAAGGCCGTGACGCAGGGCAAGAAGACCGACGAGGCGTGGAAGACGCTGCAGGACGCGATCGCCGCCGCCGAGAAGGTCGCGTCCGACACGAGCGGCGACCTCTCCGGCCGCGAGGTCGCCTCCGCCACCGCCGCGCTGACCGCCGCCGTCAAGGCGTTCCAGCAGTCCGCCGACAAGCCCGATTCGGGCGATAACGGTGGGAACGGTTCCGGCGATAACGGAAACGGTGGCAACGGTTCCGGTAATGGTTCCGGCGATAACGGTGGTTCCGGTAACGCCGGTGGTTCCGGAAACGCTGGTAACGGCAACGGTTCCGGCGCCGGCTTGGCTGCCGGCAACGGCCAGTCCGGCCAGAACGGACAGCACGCCGCCGACCGCGGCGGACTGTCCGCCACCGGTTCGACGATCCTCCCGCTCGCCGTCTTCGTGACGGTCTGCATGGCGATCGCCGCAGCCGCCACCATCGCCCGCCTCCGTCACAAGGAGTAACGGCATGACGGCATGCGCCAATAGGCGCATGCCGTATTCTCTGCGCCCCCTCAAGGGGCGCAGGGTGTTTTGGCCCCCTCTGACGAGGGGGCTCCCGGCGAAGCCGGGTGGGGGAGAGACAGCGGCCGCAGGCCGCGGGAGATACGGCATCGGCCAAAGGCCGATTCGATTTCCCCGCGGCCTGCGGCCGCTCTTCTTCTCTCCCTCCGTCATCGCTTCGCGATGACACCTCCCTCGTCAGAGGGAGGTTGTTTTTGTTTCAAGCGGTTTCGCGGGTGTCGGGCGGGGGTGTAATAATGGGCGGCAGTTTTCTATGAGAACGTTCACATTACAGGCGGACGTCGTTGAGGAGCGACGGACGGCGACCGATGCGAACGGGTATCGTGGAACGTCACGTGCGCGGGTGACGGGACGAACCGGAACCGGCGTGCGGAACGTCCGGCATGGCCGTGGTGTGGCGTAGCACCGTGGTACGGCGATGGCGGGGGAGAACGGAAGGAAGAGGCGCTGCGTCGCGCCTGGACGAAAGTGCATAGCAGCATATGAAGAACTGGAAGAAAGCAGTCGCGCTGATCGCGGCCGTGCCGATGTTCGCGGCGTTCGTGCCCGCGGCCACCGCCGCCGACGCGACGACCGCGGCCGCGCAGTCCGCGCCCGCCGTCACCGCCGCGGCCGACGCCGCACCGACCCTGCTCGCCAGCTGGGACTTCACCGGCAAGAACGGCACCAGCAGCGGCTCCATCGCCGATTCGACCGGCAAGTACAACCTGACCCTCAACGGCGGCGTCTCCGTCGGCAAGTTCGGCGACCGCTCCAACAACGAGGCGCTGAACCTCAACAACGACGCGAACAGCGCCAAGTACGCGCAGATCGACGACCAGCTGTTCAAGGACGCCGGCGACTCCTTCACCCTGGAGTTCGCGGCCAAGTCCCGTCAGGCGGACAGCGACGCGTTCTTCACCTTCGCGGTCGGCAAGGACTACAACAAGTACTTCTTCAACCGCATCAGCACCACCAAGGTGAAGACGGTCATCTCCGACAACAAGTGGAACAACGAGCACGGCGACAACGTCACCGTTTCCGGTAACGACAATACGTGGCACACCTACAAGATCGTCGTGGACGGCACCAATCTCGGCGTGTGGCGTGACGGCTCCCTGCTGAGCTTCACCACCAACACCGGCATCAAGATGAGCGACCTCGGCGGCTACACCACGTACATCGGCAAGTCGTTCTACGACGGCAGTGGCTCCGGCATCGGCACCGACAAGTACTGGAACGGCGCGATGGACGACATCAAGGTGTACAAGGGTGCCGAACTCGCCTCGCCGACCGGCGTGACCATCTCCGGCGACGGCGTGGTCGACGGCAAGCTCGCCCTGACCGAGAAGTCCACCGCGAAGCTCACCGCCACCGTCACCCCGGACGACGCCGTGAGCAAGAACGTCACCTGGTCGTCCTCCGACGAGGGCGTGGCGAAGGTCTCCGACGATGGCACCGTGACCGCCGTCAAGGCCGGTTCCGCGACCATCACCGCGACCACCGAGATCGGCGGCGTGAAGGCCGAGCTGCCCGTCACCGTGAACCCGCTGGACGCGAAGAGCGCCGCCACCGAGGACCTCGACTCCGCGATCAGCGCGCTCAAGACCACCACGACCGAGAACCTGCCGCTCGTCGCCGAAGGTACGAAGAACGGCTCCGCGATCACGTGGACGTCCTCCGATCCGAAGCTCATCACCGGCACGAACGCCGACTACAAGGCCCCGGTCAACGGCGCGGCCGCCGACCCGTACCAAGGTGCCGGCGTCGTGACCCGCCCCGCCTACGGCGACGGCGACTCCAAGCCGGTCACGCTGACCGCCACCGCCAGCTACAACGGCGGCGAGAAGGTCACCAAGACCGTCGAGGTCACCGTCAAGGAGAAGACGCGTTCCGTGCCGGACGGCGCATATGCGTCCGTCACCTTCCTGTCCGACTCCGCGACCACCAACGGCAAGATTGGCGAGGCCCTGTACGAGTCCGCCACCGACGGCAACAATTTCTTCTCGTTCAAGGAGATCAACGGCTCCGACCCGGTCATCGTCTCGAACACCGACACCAAGGGTCTGCGCGACCCGTACGTGCTCAAGTCCCATGACGGCGACAAGTTCTACATGATCGCCACCGACCTCAAGGTCTCCTCGCAGGGCTGGGGCCAGAACCAGCAGTACGGCTCCCTCAAGCTTGAGGCGTGGGAGTCCACCGACATGGTGAACTGGACCCGCACCAACGCCGAGGACGGCGACACCGGCATCAAGGTCAACGCCGACAACATGGGCATGACCTGGGCGCCGGAGGCGTTCTGGGATGACGACCTCAACGCCTACGTCGTGTTCTTCTCCTCCCGCGAGTACACGGACGACACCCGTTCCACCGCGGTGAAGAGCTCGAAGACCGGCGGCGCGTACAACATCGTGATGATGGCCATCACGCGCGACTTCAAGAACTACACCCCGGTGCAGAAGTGGCAGGACACCCAGTACTCCCGCATCGACTCCACCGTGTTCAAGATCGGCGACATGTACTACCGCCTCACCAAGAACGAGGAGAACGGCAAGGCCGGCGACTACATCACCACCAAGAAGTCCACGTTCCTCGAGCGCTCCAAGTGCCTGACCTGCGAGACGACCTCCGCCGATCCGAACGCCGACGTGACCAAGACCTGGCAGCTCGTCGACCAGAACATCCTGCCGTTCGAGGGCCCGGAGTCCATCAAGCTCAACGCGGGCGACCCGAACCAGAACGAGGCCGGCGACGCGATGATCATCATGGCCGACTCCGGCGGCTACAAGCCGTACATGACCTCCGAATCCGCGATCGCCGCCTCCAGCTGGGCCAACCGCCTGTCGCAGACCGACGGCTGGAACACGGAGAAGCAGTGGGGCCCGGGCGTCACCGGCAAGGTCACCCCGACCAACATGCCGACCCCGACCCGCCACGGCGCGTTCGTGAACGTGTCCGCCGCCATCGCCGAGAACATGCACCAGTGGACGACCGCCAACCCGACGAAGCTCGCCGCCGTGGACTCGACGACCACGCTCAAGTATGACAAGGACTCCCGCGTCCTGACCGCGACCGTCGCGGCCGCCGACAAGGGCACCGTCGCCGGCTCCGTGAAGTTCGCCACCGCGAACGGCAGCTGGACCGAGACCGTCAAGCTCGACGCCGACGGCGTCGCCGCCGTGACCGTCCCCGCCGCCGTCTCCGGCGACATCACCGCCACCTACGACGGCTACACCGACGGCCTCGTCAACGGTTCCACCAGCAAGGCCGTCGCGGTCGCGCAGGGCGAGAATCCGAACCCGGATCCCGATAAGCCTGACCAGCCCGGCGCGACGGTCGACAAAGACGCGCTGTGGACGCTCTACAACAAGGTCAAGGGATACGAGGCGTCCGACTACCAGTCCGGTTGGGCCGCCTTCGCCGCCGCCCGTGCCGCCGCCGACGCTGTGCTGCGTGATGACAACGCCAGCCAGCAGCAGGTGGATCAGGTTCTCGCGAAGCTCCAGTCCGCCGTTGACGGTCTGGTGAAGAAGAGCTCGTCCGGCAAGCCGAACGGCACGACCGCTGCGAAGAAGCCGGTGCTGTCCTCCACGGGTAGTGCGATCGCAGGCGTGACCGCCGCCACCGCGCTGGTCCTCGCCGCCGGCATCGCCCTCACCGTCTGGCGTAAGCGCCAGGCGTGAGCCGCTTGCTCCCCCACGAATGTGGGGGAGCAAAAACAGAATGCGCCGAAGGCGCATGCCGATTTCGGCCCCCTCTGACGAGGGGGCTCCCGGCGAAGCCGGGTGGGGGAGAGATGCCGCGAACGTAACGTTCCAGCTATCTCTCCCTCAGTCAGCCTTCGGCTGACAGCTCCCTCGTCAGAGGGAGCCACCCCGCTCGCCCCCCAAAAAACGTATGCGCCAAGGGCGCTTTTCGTTGGTGCACCGATGCATCAACAGCTGCATCACCGGTGATGCGGCATCACAGTAGATGTGCGTGGGACAACGTAGGTCTCACGCGAAGGAGGAAACAATGACCACCCAACCATCACCGATCGGGCGGCTTTCGGCCGTGCGGCGATCGGCCGGAGGGCACGCGATCCGCAGGCGTCTTATCGGCGCCGTGATCGCCGTGCCGATGGCGCTGTCCGGACTGGCGCTCGGCGCGACCACCGCGGTCGCTGCCGACGGCGACACGGCCCAGACCATCGCCGCCAAGGCCGCCACCGCCACCGCCACCGCCACCGCGACCACCAAGGCCGCCGCCCTGCCCACCCCGCTCGCCAGCTACTCGTTCGCCAAGGACGACGGCAACGGCGCCGTGGCCAACGAGGCCACCGGCTCCGCGTTCGGCGCCGCGCAGGTCAAGGACACGAAGGACGCCGACAAGGCCGGCACCTACGCGGACGGCGCGCTCCAGCTCACCGGCGACGAATACGTGAAGCTCCCCGACGATCTGCTCAAGGACAAGACCTCCGCCACCGTGGTCACGATGGTGAAGAACAGCGACTTCAGCATCAGCGACTCGAAGTGGACGTACTTCTTCACGTTCGGCGGCTCGCGTCTCAAGGCGGAAGGCAACTGGGCGGTCTCCACCCACAACGGCCTGTACACCTCGATCACCGCCACGCAGAACGGCGAGAACGAGAACTACTTCAGCGCCTCATCCAACCTGTCCACCGAGAAGTTCCAGCTGCTCGCCGCCACCATCGACGGCGCGACGAAGCAGGCGAACCTGTACATCAACGGCCGACTCGTCGGCTCCGGCACGTTCAACACGCTGCCGAACCAGTTCAAGGCGCAGAACTGGAACACGATCGGCAACTCCACGTATCCGGGCGTCGGCGACGCGATGTTCCACGGCGCGATCAAGTCGTTCGCCGTGTACGACACCGCGCTCACCCAAAGCCAGATTGTCACGATGATCGACGCCGACGGCGCCGCCGACCTGCTCGAAGGCGAAATCGGCAACCTCACCGTGCCGACCACCGCGAACGCCGACTTCGCGCTGAAGACCGCGACCGACAACGCCGCCGTCACGTGGACGAGCGACAACGACAAGGTCATCAGCGTCGACAAGGCCGGCAACGCGACCGTCACGCCGTCCACCGAGAGCGACGTGACCGTGACGCTCACCGCCACGCTCTCGCCGAACACGGGCGTGCCCGCGCCGCCGCAACCCGTCACGAAGACGTTCACCGTGCTCGTGCCGCAGAAGCTCGGCGACGAGGAGATTGTCACCCGCGACCTGAAGGCGCTCTCGATCGAGAACGCGACCGACATGCGCTCCAACTTCTCCGTGCCCACGAAGGGCGCCAACGGCGCGACCATCTCGTGGACCGTCAAGGACGCCGGCAAGGCGAACCCGACCATCGCGAACGGCGTCAACGCGACCTCGAAGACCGTGAGGATCGCCCGCCCGGCCGCCGGCGCGAAGGCGACCACCATCACGCTCACCGCCGCCGTGACCAGCGGCAGCGTCACCAAGACCCGCGACTTCGCGGTCAAGGTGCAGCCGATGCCGTCCAGCAAGACCGACACCCAGGCCTACGTGTGGATGTACTTCACCGGTGAGGGCGGCGAATCGCAGAAGGTCAGCATCGCCGCGTCCAAGGGCAACAACGCGCTCGACTGGAACGCGCTCAACACGAACGCCGAAGGCAAAGCCGAGCCGATCATGACCTCCACGTTCGGCGAGAAGGGCCTGCGCGACCCGTTCATCATGCGCTCGCATGACGGCGACAAGTTCTACCTGCTCGCCACCGATCTGAAGGTCGTCAACGGCGACTTCTCCACCGCCCAGAACAAGGGCTCCAAGTACCTGGAGATCTGGGAGTCCACCGACCTCGTCAACTGGTCGAAGCAGCGCCACGTGAAGGTCAGCACCGACTACGCGGGCAACACGTGGGCGCCCGAAGCCTACTGGGACGACGAACTCGGCACCTACGTGGTCTACTGGGCGTCGAACCTGTACGACACCACCGACGAGAACGACCGCACGTCGCTGACCTACAACCGCATGATGTACGCGACCACCGACGACTTCATCACCTTCTCCGAACCGAAGGAATGGATCAACGTGGACCGCCGCGGCCAGGCCGGCGCCGGCTCGATCGACGCGACCGTGCAGAAGGTGGGCGACACCTATTACCGCATCTACAAGGACGAGAACTCGATGACCCTGCGCGAGGAGAAGTCCACCGACCTGACCGCCTCCATCGGCGCCGACGGCGTGACCGACTACGCGACCGCGCTCAAGGGTTCCAAGTGGACCGAAATCGGCGTGAACATCGGCAAGGGCCAGCCCAACGGCTACGGCGGCACGTTCACCGCCGGCGAGGGTCCGTCCCTGTTCAAGGCCAACAAGGGCGACGTGAACGGCTACCAGTACTACCTGTTCGCCGACCAGCCGAACTACCACGGCGGCCCGAACCACTACGTGCCGTTCGCCACGACCGACATCACCGACGCGTCCAAGTGGACGTCCGTCGGCGAGAAGATGCCCGAATCGCAGATGCCGCTCAACTCCGACGGCGGCCGTCCGCGCCACGGCACCGTGCTCGGCGTCACCCGCGCCGAATACCAGGCCGTCCTCGAGGCGTACGAGCCGAGCATCGCCGTCAAGTCCGTCGACGCGCTCGACGCGACCACGAAGCCCGGCGAGGCGCCCACGCTGCCGCAGTCCGCGCACCTCACTATGGCCGACGGCAAGTCCGAGGACGTCGCCGTCGTCTGGAACGAGATCAAGGCGAGCGATTACGCGAAGGAAGGCACGTTCACCGTGTCCGGCGTCGCGCAGGACGCGTCGCGCATGCCGGTCGAGGCGACCGTCACCGTCGCCGCGAAGGCCGCGACCGTCACCGACGTCAAGACCGACGCGATGACGGTCTCGACGAACGGCACTGTGACGTTCGCCGAGCCGGCGGCGGTGAAGGGCCACGCGAAGCGGGCCCTCACCAAGGCGCCGGCGCAGGGCGTCGCGACGCTCGCCGACGACGGCGTGCGCTACGACGCGCTCGGCGTCGCGGCCGGAACGTTCGCGTTCACCGTGCGCTACACGATGAAGGACGGTTCGATCGTCGACGTGACGTACACGGCCGACGTGACCGCCTCCCGCGCCGACGACACGCACCAGCGCGGCAGCGCGCACGACCCGAGCATCGTCAAGGAAGGCGACACGTACTACGTGTTCGGCTCCCACCGCGCATGGCTCAAGTCGAAGGACCTGCAGAACTGGGAGCCGTTCCAGAACAACCTGAGCACCGACTACAAGACCGTGCTCGGCGGCATCTGGAACGAATGGTCGTCGAAGAACGACGCCGGCAACAACGAGATCGACGGCAACATGTGGGCGCCCGACGTCTCCTGGAACGCCACGATGGGCAAGTGGACGATGTACCTGTCCGTCAACGGCGGCGGCAAGGGCAACTACCAGAAGACCGTAATCGTGCTGCTCACCGCCGACCATCTCGACGGCGACTGGACGTACGTGGGCCCCGTGGTCTACTCCGGCTTCCAGGATTCCGACGTGGCGGCGACCGACGTGGCCAAGGTGTCCGGCGTGCTCACCACGGACGGCAAGGTGCCCGCCCGCTACAAGAGCCTCGACGACACCGGCATCAACGCGATCGACGCCGACGTGCACACCGACGACGACGGCCAGCTGTGGATGAGCTTCGGCTCCTGGTTCGGCGGCATCTGGGCGATCAAGCTCGACCCGGCCACCGGCCTGCGCGACTACGGTGCGACCTACGCGACCAAGGCGGACGTCTCCGACGCTTACTACGGCGTGAAGCTCGCCGGCGGCCACAACAACTCCGGCGAAGGCGCGTCGTTCGTCAAGCACGGCGACTGGTGGTACATGTTCGTCTCCTACGGCAACCTCGGCGTGGACGGCGGCTACCAGATCCGCGAGTTCCGCTCGAAGAAGCTGACCGGCCCGTATGCGGACCAGAACGGCAACCCGGCGATCTACACGTCCGTGTACGGCAACCCGGGCTCCGGCGCGAACAAGACCATCAACCGCGGCCTGCGCGTGCTCTCCACCGTGGAGCAGAACGGCTCCACCGAGATCCGCACGTCGCAGGGCGGCAACGAGGTCTACGTCGGCTCCGACGGCGCGATCTACAACGTGTACCACACGCGTTTCGTCGACAAGACTGCCTCCGAGACGGCCACCAAGTCCGACAACGAGCTGCGCGTGCAGCAGATGGTCGCCACCGCGGACGGCTGGCTCGTCTCCACCCCGTACGAGTACTCCGGCGCGTTCCGCCAGAAGGCCTCGTACAAGGTCTCCGACGTGGCCGGCGAATACCAGATCGCCGTCAACGATCCGACGCGCAGCTACGCGACGAATACGGAAGACGCCGACCTCGCGACGCGTCTCGCCGACGCGGGCATCGTGCACGCGGTCACCGTGCGCCTCAACGAGGACGGCACGATCTCCGGACGCGCGCAGGGCACGTGGGAGCTGTCCGGCAACACGGTCACGCTGCATGTGACCGCCGCCGCGACCGGCAGCGACCTGATGGGCGACTACACCGGCACGCTCGCCGGGCAACCCAACGAGACCGGCGGCTACGCGCTCGTGTTCGGCGCGGTCGGCGGTAGCGTGTTCACCAACGCCGGCACCGACGTGGCCGCCGCCACGCCGGGCGCCGTCTCCATCTGGGGCGCCAAGCAGACCGCCTGGCCGTCCAACGAGGACCCGGACAACCCGTCCGGCCCGGGGGACAACGGCAACGGTGAGAACGGCAACGGTACGGGCGATGGCTCCGGTGCCGGCAGCAACGGCGGCAACGGCGCGACCAACGCCGGCAGGAAGCCCGGCCTGTCCGCCACCGGCGCGTCCGTGACCGCGATCGCGGCGGCGGCGACGGTCCTCGCCGTCTCGGCGCTCGCCGCCGGCATCGCTCTAGCCCTCCGCCGCAAGCGCGCATAGCGGTGAGAGCCGGGTATGGCATTGCACCCGGCTCTGGCCCCCTCTGACGGGACATCGCCGTGAAGCAAACGCCGGAGGCGTTTGTAGGCGATGTGCGAGCCGACAGGCGAGCTGATATGAGGCCGGCCGCAGGCCGTCCGCAATTGCGGTCGAGCTGTCCGCGAAGCGGACTGGGGGAGAGATAGCTGGAACGCAACGTTTGCGGTTGTCTCTCCCCCACCCGGCTTCGCCGGGAGCCCCCTCGTCAGAGGGGGCCGAACAATACATCGATTTCGAAGGAGAAACACGTAATGTCCATGTCAACTACCAGGCGCTGGGGGAAGAGGATCCTCGGCGCGGCGCTCGCGGTGCCGATGGCGCTCGCGGGCATGGCGCTCGGCGCGACCACGGCGGTCGCGGCCGACGCCGTCATCCCCACCGACCATCTCGTCGCCGCCTACGACTTCACGTCGAAGCCGGCCGACGGCAAGACCGTCGCCAACGGCGCGCCCGCCGCGAACTCGAGCCTCGGCGCGGCCGAAGTCCAGAACGCGGCCGATTCCCTCTGGTCCGACAGTGCCCTCACCCTGTCCGGCGGCGCGAAGACCGGCTCCGGCGACTGGGTGAAGCTGCCCTCCGGCCTGCTTTCCGGCAAGGACGCGGCCACCGTGCAGATGGAGGTAAAGGCCGACAAGAGCATGCTGAGCTCGTTCCACTTCCTGTGGAACGTCGGCAACGACAGCTCCGATACCGAATACTTCTTCTCCACGCTCAACTGCGGTTCCGGCCGCAATCCGCTCGTCGGCCTCAAGTCCGGCGGCGCCGAGACGCTCGTCCAGGCGAAGTCCTGCGTCGCGTCCGCCGACCGCTGGCTGTCCGTCACCGCGACGATCGACGGCAACACGACCAAGATGTACATCGACGGCGTGCAGGTCGCGTCCGGCACCGTGCCGGCGAAACTGTCCACCGTTAAGGACCAGTCGCTGAACACGATCGCACGCTCGCCGTGGCCCGACGCGCTGTTCAAGGGCGCCGTCTCCACGTTCCGCGTGTACGACGCCGCGCTGAGCGCCGACCAGGTCGCCGCAATCAGCACGGTCGACGCGAAGATCCACGCCGACGAACTCACCGGATCGGCGCTCGACGGCATCAGCGTGCCGAGCGAGATCAACGCATCCTACGTCGCGTTGCCCACCGCGAACGGCGTCACGTGGACGTCGTCCGACGAGAGCGTCATCGCGACGAACGGCACCGTCACGCAGCCCGCCAAAGGCGAGGCCGCGAAAACGGTGACGTTGACGGCGACCGTCACCGTGCGCGGCGTCACCGCGACGAAACGGTTCACGGTGACCGTCAATCCGACCGACAAGACCGCCGCCGAAGTGCTCAAGGAAGCCGCCGACGGCTACGCGATCCCCGCCATCGTGCGTTCCGGCGACGCACTGCCCACGCCCGGTGACGGCACCACGGCGACCGTGAAGGCGACCACCGGCGGCGTGACCGCGGCCGACGGCGTCATCGCCGCGGCCGACGGGAACACCGACAAAGCCGCGGAAGGCACCATCACCGTGACGTTCGCAAAGGACGGCACCGTCGGCACCGTCGACAAGACGTTCGCCGTGACCGTCCTGCCGAAGTCGAAGTCCGCGACGATCGCCGCCTACGACCGCAACGCCACCAGCGTCGACGACGCGAACAACGGCGACATCGCGTACAGCATGCACCTCGCACGACTCGCCGACGACGGCTCCTACTCGCCGTACAACGAGAACTACGGCATCTTCTTCCCGCTCGGATACAAGTCCCAGCCGCTCAACATGAACACCGAGGACGTGGCCCGCAACCTCAAGGACCCGAGCCTGTTCCGCCTCGCCGACGGCACGTTCGCCGTGATCGCCGTGCGCACCAACCGCGGCACCGCGAACGGCGACTCCACCGCCAAGTCCAGTGTGCTCATCGCCACGTCGAAGGACCTGCTCGCCTACAGCGAGAAGGCGAACTCCGGTTCGATCGTCGACCTCGGCGAGACCAACGGCGTCAACGAGCCGTACGCGGTCTACGACACCGCCGCCAAGCAGTACCTCGTCGGCTGGAAGGACGACAACGGCGTGGCCAAGCACACGACGTTCGCCACGCTCTCCAACGACGGCAAGGCCGCCAAGCACGGCGACGTGGTCGTCGGCGCCTACGCGACGTCCGGCAGGCTCGCCGCATCCGGCGCGGGCGCGGTCACGGGCATCGCCGACTTCCGTTCCGGCGCGACGATCGCCGTCGACACCGCCACCGCGAAGGCGCTCGAGACGCGCTTCGGCCGCTCCACCAACACCGGTGCCAGCAACCTGCCCGAGACGATCACCGTCAAGCAGGGCGCGTCGATGGACGAAGTGACCAAGCAGCTGCCGAAGAACGTGGACCTCACCTACTCCGACGGCTCCACCGGCTCGCTGCCGATCTCGTCGTGGGACACTTCGGCGGTGGACACGTCCAAGGTGACGGGCGAAGCGAGCGGCAACGCGGACGGCTACACCGTGACCGGCACCGTCAAGCAGACCGAATACCAGATCCCGTTCGCCGAGGATCGCGCCGACCCGTCCATCACCAAGTGGGAGTGGACGCATCAGGTCGACGGCAAGGAAGTCACCGAAACCAAGTTCCTGATGATCGCCTCCAACGACATCCAAGGCGACGTGACCTGGCAGCACGGCTCCCCGCACATGCCGTTCCGCATGGCCGACTCGATCGCGGCGCTCGCCGACGAGCCGGGCAACCCGGACGCGACCATCCAGTCGAATGGATACAACAACAAGGAGGTGTCGCTGCTCACCGCCGGCGTCAAGGACTCCGAAGGCAAGGCGATCATGCACAGCTTCTGGGCCCCCGAGTTCCACGAGATCAACGGACGCCTGACGATTCTGTTCATGGCCGGCTACGGCAACACGTGGTCGAACGGCAAGTCCGTGTACATGCAGCTCAAGCAGGACGCGAACGGCTACGACCTCGACCCGAGCAAACCCGAGAACTGGACCACGCCGACGCCGATCTACCGTGACGCCGCCTCGCAGGTCAACGGCAAGAAGGACCTCGCGCTCGACGCGAACGGCAACGTGGGCATGTCGCTCGACATGACCTACTTCAAGGACGCGAACGGCAAGTCCTACTACGCGTGGCAGCAGCTCGGCGCGACCTACATCGCGACGATGGACCCGTCGAACCCGGGCCTCATCACGTCCAAGCCGGTGCGCATCGTCTCGCCGGAATACCCGTGGAACGTGACCATCGCCGAAGGCCCGAACGTGACCATGCGCGACGGCAAGCTGTACCTCATGTTCTCCGGCTCGTCCGTCGGCAAGACGTACACGACCGGCCTCGCGGTGGCCGACGCCTCCGGCAGCGACCTGACCGACCCGGCCAGCTGGACTGTGCTCAACTACCCGATCCAGAAGTCCGGCCCGTTCAACGGCGAGATGCAGCTCGGCACCGGCCACGGCATGTGGAGCGAGGACGAGGACGGCAACATGATCTACGTGTTCCACGCCTACGCGACGAAGAACCTCGGTTCCGTCAACGCGACCGGCCGTGACACGTTCGTGCGCCGCGTCCACTGGGCCGCCGACGGCATGCCCGTGTTCGACATGAGCTCGTCCGAAGAGCTCAAGGCCTCGCTGAAGACCGTGACCGTCAAGGTGAAGGTCGTGGCGGATGACGGCGACACGACACCGACCGACCCGGACAAGGGCGACGGCGATGGTGACGCGACCAAGCCGGAGACTCCGTCGGCCAAGCCGGGTGCTGGTGCTGGTGCTGGTGCGAACGGGGCAAACGGCTCGAACGGGGCGAACGGTGCGAACGGTGCGAACGGCGCGAAGAAGCCGGGCCTGTCGAGGACCGGTTCGTCCGTGACCGGTGTGGCGGTCGCCGCGGTCACGCTGCTCGTGCTTGCCGCCGGCGCCGCGCTCACCCTCCGCAAGCGCCGCGCCTGACGGTCGCGTGCATTCCCCTGCGCCCCCTTCAGGGGGAGCTGGCTCGCGCAGCGAGACTGAGGGGGTCGACTGATTTCGGCCCCCTCTGACGAGGGGGCTGTCCGCGAAGCGGACTGGGGGAGAGATACCGCGAACGTAACGTTCCAGCTATCTCTCCCCCAGCCTCACTTCGTTCGGCAGCCCCCTCGTCAGAGGGGGCCAATGTATGCGGGCTGCCTGCCATGTGGAATCGCTCTGCGCACACGCTGGTGATGGGGGGCGTGGCGTAATGGGAGCGTTCACAGTACACTAAACAAGTGTATGGCGTGCGCGCGGTCGAGGTTGGTCGTGCGCAGCGGGAACCGGCGGAGACCACGACAGGTCGCCGTGTGGGCGTCGCGAGGAAGGGCGGCGTGCGGTTCACCCGACGCGATACGAGGAGATACAGACGATTCCCTTATCGAAGGAGCATTATGGGGATGTGGACAAGAAAGGCCGTCGGCATCGTGGCGAGCGTCGCCACGCTGGCCGCCGGTCTCATGCTGCCGATGACGGCGGCCGCGGCGAGCGTGCCGAAGCCGCTCATCCATTATTCATTCGACGCCGCGCCGAGCGGCAAGACCATCGCGAACGAGGGCACCGCGGCGAACAGCGACGCCACCCTCTCCGGTGACGCGACCGTCGCGAACGGCCAGATCAACCTGACCGGATCGCAGACCATCAGCGTGCCGACCACCGCGATCAAGGGCCAGAAGGACGTGACCGTCTCCATCTGGCTGAAGAACAACTACGGTAACGGCAACGTCGCCGCCGCGTACATCGGCAATGGCGCGACGAAGAACGGCTACTTCCTGCTCAATCCGGCGAACCCGTCCGGCTACGTGAAGTCCGTGATGACCACCGCCACCGCGGCCGCCCCGAACAACAGCCCGTGGGGCACCGAAGTCGGTCCCGCCGCGACCAACGCCGCCACCACCGGCGCGAAGGCGACGAACGCGCTCGCGCTCTACACCACCGTGATCGACGGCACCGACGGCACGATGAGCTTCTACCTGAACGGCCAGCCGGTCGGCGACAAGACGTACACGATCCCCGCCGGCGGCCTCACGAACTACGGCGACCTCGTCGCGTACATCGCGAAATCCTCCTACGCCGATCCGAACACGAAGATCGACGTCGACGACTACGCGGTCTACGGCACCGCGCTCACCGCCGATGACGTCGCCGGACTCTACAGCGCTGAAGCGCTCGACAAGGCCGCCGCGGCCGTCGCCGCCGCCGTGCCGTCGAGCGCGACGGAGGACTTCACGCTGCCGGTCGCCGCCGCAGGCGCGACCGTCGCGTGGAAGTCCGACAACGCGGCCATCGCCGTCGACAACGCGACCGGCAAGGCGACCGTCACGCGTCCCGCCGCGACCGCGGGCGACGCGACGGTGACGCTCACCGCGACGTTCGCGCTCGACGGCACGACCAAGACCGCGACGTACACGGTGACCGTGCCGAAGCAGCTGTCCGACAGCGACAAGGCACAGGCCGACCTCGACGCGATCGCCATCGAAAGCGCGGACGACGTGCGTTCGAACATCTCCATCGCGACGAAGGGCGACAACGGTTCCGCGATCACGTGGAAGATCGTCAAGGGCGGCGACTACGCCACCGTCGGCGACGGCGTGAACGACAAGTCTGCGACCGTGACCGTCAAGCGTCCCGCCTCCGGCAAGGACGCGGTCAAGGTCACGCTGGAAGCCACCGCGAAGAATGGTGCCGCCACACTCACCAAGGACTTCGAGATCACGATCCAGCCGATGCCGGCCGCCGAGGAGAAGGACGAGGCCTACGTGTGGGCGTTCTTCACCGGCGAAGGCGTGGGCGGCGAGAAGATCAGCCTCGCGGCCTCCAAGGGCGACAACGCGCTCGACTGGAACACGCTCAACAACGGCACCCCGCTGTTCACCTCCGAATATGGTGAGAAGGGCCTGCGTGACCCGTTCATCATGAAGTCGAAGGACGGCGACAAGTTCTACATGCTCGCCACCGACCTGAAGATCTCCGGTCGTGCCAACGCCAACGGCATCAGCAGCCTGAACGGCTTCGCCGGCGCGCAGGTCAACGGCTCCAAGTACATCGAGATCTGGAAGTCCGACGACCTAGTCCACTGGTCCAAGCAGTCGCACGTGAAGGTCAGCTCCGACTACGCGGGCAACACGTGGGCGCCCGAGGCGTACTGGGACGACGAGATCGGCAAGTACGTCGTCTACTGGGCGTCGAACATGTACGACACCGAGAACTCCGCCGACCGCAAGGCGATGACCTACAACCGCATGATCTACGTCACCACCGACGACTTCGTGAACTTCTCGGAGCCGAAGGTGTGGATCGACTCGCAGCGCGGCAACGGCAAGGATGGTAAGGGCTCCATCGACGCGACCGTGCAGAAGGTGGGCGACACCTACTACCGCGTCTACAAGGACGAGAACTCGATGAGCCTGCGTCAGGAGAAGTCTACGAACCTGCTCGCCACCGTGAAGGGCGACTACCCGGGGACCACCGGCGCGGCCGACCAGTGGACGTTGGTCGCCGAGAAGATCGGCAACGGCCAGCCCAACGGCTACGCCACCGGCAGCGGCAAGTTCACCTCCGGCGAGGGCCCGTCCCTGTTCAAGGCCAACGACGGTGACGTGAACGGTTACCAGTACTACCTGTTCGCCGACCAGCCGAACTACCACGGCGGTCCGAACCACTACGTGCCGATGGCGACCAACGACATCGCCAGCGGCAAGTGGACGGTCATCGGCGACAAGATGCCGGAAGAGAACTTCCCGACCAACTCCGACGGCGGCAAGCCGCGTCATGGCACCGTGCTGCCGGTGACCCGCGCCCAGTACCAGAAGGTGCTGGAGGCGTACGCCCCGGCCGTGGCCGTCAAGTCCGTGGGTGCGCTGGACGTCGTCGAGACGAAGGTCGGCGAGGATCCGACCGCCAAGCTGCCGGCGACCGTGCACCTCACGCATGCGGACGGCTCCGAGGCGGATGTCGCGGTGAAGTGGGATGCGGTTCCGGCTGATTCCTACGCGAAGACCGGCACGTTCACCGTGAAGGGCGTCGCGCAGGATAATTCCCGCATGCCGGTCGAGGCGACCGTCAGCGTCACCGGCATCGACATCTCCGGCGCGACCGTGAAGCTCGCGCAGACCGAGTACACGGCCGACGGCTCCGCCAAGGAGCCCGCGGTCGAGTCCGTGACGCTCGCCGACGGCACCGTGCTGGGCGAGGGCGACTACACCGTGTCCTACGCGAACAACGTCGAGCCGGGCACCGCCACCGTGACCGTGACCGGCGCAGGCAAGTACTCGGGTACGGTGAAGGTCACGTTCACGATCAAGCCCGCTGAGACCAAGCCGGGCGAGACGGTCGCGGATAAGGGCGATCTGCAGAAGCTCTACGACCAGGTCAAGGGCTACAAGGAGAGCGACTACCAGTCCGGCTGGGCCGCCTTCGCCGCCGCCCGCGCCAAGGCGTACGAGGTGCTGCAGAGCGACTCCGCCACCAAGGACGACGTGGCCGCGGCTCTGGCCGACCTTAAGGCCGCCGCTGATGGTCTGGTGACCGGCACGCTGAAGCCGGGTTCGGGTGCGAACACGAATGGTACGGGTGCAAACGGCTCTGCCGCCGGCGCGGGCAAGGGCTCCGCCCTGTCCGCCACCGGCACCGCCGTCGCCGGCCTGACCGCGCTCGCCACGACGGTCCTTGCCGCCGGCATCGCCCTGACTGTCTGGCGCAAGCGTCGCGCCTAACGGCATGCGCCGGAGGCGCATACCGATTTCTTGGCCCCCTCTGACGAGGGGGCTGTCGGCCGAAGGCCGACTGGGGGAGAGATAGCGGCCGCAGGCCGCGAGGAAACGGAATCGGCCTTCGGCCGATGCGATATTCCCGCGGCCTGCGGCCGCTCTTTTTCTCTCCCTCCGTCATCGCTTCGCGATGACACCTCCCTCGCAGAGGGAGGCGATGTCCCCCTCAGTCCGCTTCGCGGACAGCTCCCCTGACAGGGGGAGCAGGGGGGGATGGTATGCGCCGTGAGGCGCATTCCGTTATCTTGCTCCCCCACGGATGTGGGGGAGCTGGCCGGCCGTAGGCCGGACTGAGGGGGTGCCGGGTTTGCCGGCCTCTGCGCGATTTCCCTGCACTGTAAGCGCTTAAGTAAAGTGAGCGTTCACAGTATAATGAGGGGCACAAGAGCCGGGGAGCCGGCCGTGCGAAAACGTTGTTCCGGGAAACGTTGTGGTGACTGGGATTGCGGGTGCGGCGGGCGTTTCCGGCGAAGGAAACCGATTGCGGCGTCGCGTGCGCCGTGAAGGAGGGCGACGGCGAAACACGCCACTTGAGGAGGATTGGCGGCCGGTCGTCGATAACGATTTGGTAACAAAATTACAAATCGGGTGTTCGTTTGCCAGACATCGAGTCCCCCCTCAGCCGCGCTTCGCGCGACAGTTCCCCCTGAAGGGGGCGCAAAGGAATGGTTGTGCTGCGTGGCGCGTTCCATTCCCTTTGCTCCCCCACGTATGTGGGGGAGCTGGCCGGCCATAGGCCGGACTGAGGGGGCAGGCGCGCGGTAGACGAACGCAATCCAACGAAGGAACTTGAGGAAATCCGAGGAAGGAATCTCAGTGAAGAGAGCCACACGACTCGCGGCCATCGTGGCCGCGGTATCGACGCTCAGCATGGGGCTGATCCTGCCCATGACGGCGTCGGCGGACGACGCCGTGGCCACGGCCACGCAGTCCGCGACGGCATCGACCGCGCAGCTGCGCGCCGCGCAAGCCCAAACCCAGGCGCAGGCCGCCGCCGATACGACCAAGTCCGCCAAGGCGGCCGCCGCAACCGCCGCCGACCCGATCGCCAGCTTCGACTTCAACGCCGACCCGGTCGCGCAGGACAATGGAACCGCCGCGTTCACGAGCGCGAAGGGCGACGCGAAGGCGACCGTCAACGGCACCGCGAACCTCGTCGCCGGCCAGAACGACGGCGCAGGCAAGGCCGCCCAGCTCGGCCAGAACTTCTGGCTGAACGTCACGAAGTCGGACGGCAGCCCGCTGCTCGCCGGCCTCAACGACGTGACCATCAGCTACGACTCGAAGGCCAACGCGACCGGCGGCGCATGGACCGTGTTCGCCGCGCCGAACGCGAACGGCGTCAACGGCAACGCGCCCACCTATCTCGGCGTGCTCGACCAGACCAACAAGACGCGCGTCGAACGCTACCTGAACGGCCGCAACAGCGACGTCGCCACAATCGACCAGAACGCGGGCACCAAGGACGCGTGGAAGCACGTCGACCTCGTGATCTCCGGCACGACCGCGAAACTGTACGTCGACCGCAAGTTCGTCGCGAGCAACGTGAACGGCGAGGAGCTCTCCACTATTCTCGGAGGCTCCGGCGGCGTGCTGCAGATCGGCAAGGGCAACTGGGGCAACGGCGAATACTTCACCGGCCTGCTCGACAACCTCACCATCTACGGTTCCGCCCTCTCCGCCGCGGACCTCGGCGTCGCTTCGCCCACGAAGCTGCACATCGGCGGCTCCGCCGTGGCCGACGACGGCACGCTGACCCTCAAGGAAGGCTCCTCCACCTCGCTCACCACGACCGTCGAACCGGCGTCCGCCGAGCCGACCGTCACGTGGGAGTCCGACAACCCGGCCGTCGCCACCGTCGACGCGAGCGGCAGCGTGACCGCCAAGAAAGCCGGCACCGCCACGATCACCGCCACCTCCACCGCCGCCGCGAACGTCACGGCGAGCATCAAGGTGACCGTCAAGGAAGTCAAGGCCGACGATCCGTACGGCTACGCGATGGTCCACTTCATCGAGAACAACAAGGGCTACGCGGAGAAGATCTACCTCGACATCTCCCGCGGCGACAACCCCTACCAGTGGGATACGCTCAACGGCGGCGAGCCGATCCTCGCCAGCAACGAATCCACGACCGGCGTGCGCGACCCGTTCATCGCCTACAACCCGCAGGCGAAGACCTACTACATCCTCGCCACCGACCTGCGCGTGTTCGGCGGCGACAACGCCAACTGGACCGCGTGGACCAACGGCTACAGCACGAAGCTGCACGTGTGGGCCTCGAAGGATCTCATCCACTTCGACGACATGACCGAACTCGACACCGCGGTGGACGAGAACGGCAAGCATGACACCACGCTCACCGACAGCGTGACCGGCAAGACCATCTCGAACATCGGCATGGCGTGGGCCCCCGAAGCCACGTGGGTCCCCGACTTCTACGACCTCAACGACGACGGCAAGGACAACGGCTCCGCCAAGGGCGGCGCGTTCGTCATGTACTGGTCCGTCTCCGCAAGCGTGGACGGCGGCTCCAAGAACAACAACGTCGTGTGGGGCTACACCAGTGACTTCACGCAGGACACCTACCACTTCGGCGGCGTGTTCGTGCCGAACAGCGCGGTGAACCGCAACACCATCGACACGACGATGACCCAGAACAACGGCCGCTCCTACCGCATGAGCGGATCCGGCCGCATCTTCATGGAGTACACCGACCGCGCCGACTGGTGGCGCGGCGACCAGGGCGCCACCAATCCGGCCAAGGGCTGGGTCATGGGCCAGAAGAACATCGGCAGCACGTTCGGTTCGTCCCAGGAAGGCCCGAACGCGTTCAAGGTCAACGGCGAGAACAAGTGGATCCTGTTCGTCGACAACTACGGCTCCGTCGCCTCCGGCGCGCGCTACGGCTACAACCCGCTGATCGCCACCGACCTCAACGCGGAGAACCCGTGGACGCCGCTCAACGTGAGCGAGACCAACTTCTTCCTCACCGCGAACACCAAGCACGGCGGCGTCGTCTCCCTCACCAAGGCGCAGTACGACGCGATCCGCAACGCCGACGCGAAGGCCTCCGACAACCAGAACCTCTCCGTCGACGACGAGGTGACCGTCAAGCAGAACGCCGACGCGAAGGACGTCACGTCCAAGCTCCCGAAGACGCAGACCGTCACGCTCGCCAACGGCTACGGCACCGCCGACCGCGACGTCACGTGGGACGTCTCCGGCGTCGACACCGCCAAGCCCGGCGAGTACACGGTCACCGGCACGGTCGACACGATCGGCGCGAACAAGAACCACTGGAAGTGGACCAACGCGGCCGGCGAAGCCAAGACCGACGAGGACGACCTCATCAACAGCGGCGCGAACGCGAACAACAGCTGGAAGCAGACCGGCGGCTTCGTCGACAACGCAACGGCCGACAAGAACCGTCCGCTCTACAGCTCCACCGCGATCACCGTCACCGCCAAGGTGAAGGTCGCCGACGACGGCAGCGGCGAGCCGACCGAGCCCACCGATCCGGACCAGCTCGCCGACTTCACGTTCGACAAGACCAACGCCGACGGCACGTTCGACGGCGGCAACGCGACCGGCGCCACGCAGGGCACCGCCGCGCTCGCCGACTCCAAGGACGCGAAGGACGGCAAGGCCGTGAAACTGAGCAAGGACTTCTGGCTGAACGTCACCGCCAAGGACGGCTCCCCGCTCCTGAAGGGCAAGACCGACGTCACGATCTCCTACGACTCCAAGCCCGACGCGGGCAACGCGAACACCGGATGGACGTTCTTCGCCGCCTCCAACGCCACCAAGCAGGAGTACGGCAAGGAGCACTACGTCGGCGTCCTCGACAAGACCACCGGCATCACGGTCGAACGCTACAACAACGCGAGCGGTCGCGACTCCTCCGGCAACCTCTCCACCACCGCGAAGAACGAAGGCTGGAAGCACGTCGACATCGTCATCGCCGGCAAGACCGCGAAACTGTACGTCGACCAGCAGCTCGTCGCCGTCAACACCAACGGCCAGGTCCTGACCGACATCCTCGGCGCCGACGGCGGCATCCTCCAGATCGGCAAGGCGAACTGGGGCAACGGCGAATACTTCACCGGACTCCTCGACAACCTGACGATCACCGGCCGCGCGCTCACCGCCGACGAACTCGGCGTCGAAGGCGCGAAGACTGACTACGCCGCCGCGCTCGCCATCCCGTCGCGCATCACCGGCGACCTGCCGTCCACCGTGCTCGGCAAGACGGTCACGTGGAAGGCCGCGGGCGACGGCGCGAAGCTCGTCGCCGCGGACGGCAAGGTCACGCTGCCTGCCGCCGGAAGCGCGCCCGTGAAGGTCGCGCTCACGGCGACGATCGACGGCGTCGCGACGCCGGTCACGGCGGACGCGACGATTCTCGACGACGGCGGCCAGATCGCGTCCTACGTCAAGGACGTCGATCGCAGCGATCAGAACGGCGCGAAGTACGATCCGCTCGCCTACAACGACGATCGTCGCGCGGACTCGCTGTATGTGGCCGACAAGGCCGCGGGCGAGGGCGCGTGGACGACGCTGAACCGTTCGCAGTCGATCCTGTCGGTCAAGTGGGACGGCTCGCAGTCCGCCAAGCCGAACGCGCAGATGGGTTCGCCCACGTTCTACCGCGCCGCGGACGGCACGCTCGGCGTCGTCGCGTCGCAGAACAACGCGACCGGCGCGATCTACGTGTGGGACGGCAAGGGCGACGGCGCGACGTTCACCAACCAGCGCGCGATCACGCTGTCCTCCTCCGATACCGTCACCAACCCGCGCATCGTCTATGACGCCGCCGCGAAGGGCTACAAGGTGTTCTTCACCGACGGCCTGACCGGCGAGGGCCGCGTGGCCGTGCTCTCCGACCTGACCGCCTCCGCGAAGGTCACGGGCCTGTACAAGGCCGACGCCGCCCAGATGGGCGTGTCCGGCGCGACCGACGGCCTGCCCGCGTGGGCCGGCGAAGGCCAGACCAGCGCGTTCACGGTGAGCCAGACGGAGTTCGCGAAGTTCCACAAGAACTACGTGGACCTCCAGAACACCGGCGTTTCCGTGAAGGGCGTCGAGGCGGACGCGAAGGACGCCACCGCGGAATCCATCGCGAAGGACGTCGCCAAGACCAAGGCGACGATGACCTACAACGATGACTCCACGAAGTCGTTCGACGTGGCTTGGAACACCGACTCGATCGCCGATCAGCTCGCATCGCTCGACAAGTCGAAGGGCGGTTCGTTCGAGGTCCAGGGCACCGTCAAGCAGACCGACGAGGCCATGTATAACGACGCCCGCGCCGATCCGGACATCTTCTACAACGAGGACGACGGCTACTACTACCTCACCGGTTCCACCTACGAGGTGAAGTCCACCGATCCGAGCACGTTGCAGAAGAACAGCTACCGTTCCATCGGACTCAAGCGCGCGAAGACCATCAACGGCCTCAAGAGCGCCGAGGAGCACATCATCATCAAGCCGGAGAACGGCACTCCGGGCCACAAGGACCAGTACCCCGACTCGTTCTACGGGTGGAGCGCGTTCATCTGGGCCCAGGAGTTCCACAAGATCAACGGCAAGTGGTGGATCGTGGCCGGCTTCCATAAGGGAGCCTCGAGCGTGAACGGCGGCTGGTGCAACAACACCATCCTCATCCCGTACACCGGCGACGAGCAGTCCATCAAGGACGGCGGCTTCCTCAAGGCCGAGAACTGGGGCGAGCCGACCGTGCTCGAAGGCGCCGCGTTCGACGTGACGTACTTCGAACGCGAAGAGAACGGCAAGACCCAGGGCTACTGGCTGTTCCCGAAGAGCGCCGGCCTGTACCTCGCCAAGGCGAAGATGGGCGACGGCGTCACCCCGCTCGTCGACGGCTCGCTCAAGCACATCTACCAGGTGAGCCAGCAGTTCGAGTACGGCAAGCAGTCCCCGACCCCCGGCGACAACACCGAAGGCTCGGACCAGGCGATCGTCGAGGCGCCGTTCATGTTCGCGCACGGCAAGTACGTGTACATCGCGTACGCGGGCGCCACGGTGGACAAGTACTACAACACCAACGTGATGCGCGCCTCCCTCGACGCCGACCTGACCGACCCGGCCAGCTGGACGACCGCCGACTTCCCGTCGATCGACACGAACGACACCTACACCGGCAAGTACGGCGCCGACGAGACCTCGTACGAGCGCAAGCAGGCCGGCCCCGGCCACATCTCGCTCGTGCACGACGAGGCCGGCAACATCGTCATGGCCTACCACGCCCGCCCCTACCCGGAGCCCCACTCCGGCAGCGCGGCCGGCGGCCTGTTCGACCAGGACCGCAACACGTGGGTCAAGTCGGTGAACGTGCGCGCCAACGGCATGCTCGACATGTCGCTGAGCAAGGACCAGGAGGTCGCGCCCGCCAACCGCACCGTCACCGTCACCGTGACCGTCAAGGGCACGGGCGAGACGCCGGTCGACCCGGACAAGCCCGGTGAGAGCGTCGTCACCGCCGTCAAGGTGAGCGGCAAGCAGCAGCTCACCGTCGGCGACGTCGCGCAGCTCGCCGCCGACATCACGTGGTCCGGCGACGCGGGCGACGCCGCGGCCGCCGGTCTCGTGTGGACCAGTTCCGACGCGACCGTCGCCTCCGTCGACCAGAACGGCGCCGTGACCGCGCGCGCCGCCGGCGACGCGACGATCACCGCCACCGCCAAGAACGGCGTCTCCGGTTTCCTCAAGATCACCGTCAAGGCGAAGGATTCCGGCGACAACGGCGGTTCCGGCGATAACGGCGGCAACGCGGGTGATAACGGTGGTGCCGGCAACGGCAACGCCGGAGCCGGTTCCGTGAACGGCAACGGTTCCGCGACCAAGCCGAACGGCAACGGCGCGGGCTTGTCCGCGACGGGCACTGCCGTGGCCGGTGTACTCGGCGTGGCGGTCCTGCTCGCCGCCGCCGGCATCGCCCTGACCATCCAGCGCAAGCGCCAGGCCTGAGCCGACCGTGCGAATTGGCCCCCTCTGACGAGGGGGCTCCCGGCGAAGCCGGGTGGGGGAGAGACTGCGGCGTGAGCCGCTGAGGAAACGGCATCGGCCGAAGACCGATTCGATGTTCCCGCGGCCTACGGCCGTGGTCTCTCCCTCCGTCATCGCTTCGCGATGACACCTCGTCCGCCATTACGGACAGCCTGCGGCTGACCTCACATCGGCTCGCCTGTCGGCTCGCACATCGCCTACAAACGCCTCCGGCGTTTGCTTCACGGCGATGTCCCCTCAGAGGGAGGCAGTTTTACCCAACACACTTCACCACATAACTGAATATCGAAGGAAGAAATCCCCTTACCGAAGGAGCATCATGGGGAATTGGAAGAAAGCGGTGGCGGCCCTTGCGGCGCTGCCGGTCATGCTCGCGGGGCTGGCCTTGGGGCCGAGCACCGCGATGGCGGCGGATCCGGCCGACGGAGGCCTCACCGACGCGAACCTGCTCGCATCCTATGATTTCGAGGATGAGAACGACAAGGGCAAGGACGTCTCCGGCCACGGCAACGACCTGACCATCAAGGGCGACAACGTCGAGTACGGCAAGCCCGGCGACTTCACCAGCAAAGTCGTCCAATTGCGCGGCAACGACGGCCAGTACCTCGAACTGCCGAAGGGCCTGCTCAACGGAACCGACTCGTTCACCGTGCAGTTCGACTCGAAGTCGCGCATGGCGGACGGCGACAACTTTTTCTCGTTCGCGATCGGCAACGACAATCAGAAGTACTTCTTCTCCCGTCTGCGCCCGAGCAGCGTGTACACCGCCATCACGAAGGGTTCCAACCGCGCCGAGCAGGGCGTGACCGTGAACACGAACACGTCCAGCGTGTGGCACACGTACCGCATCTCCGTGAGCCCGAGCTTCATCGCCGTGTTCCAGGACGGCGCGCTCAAGGGCATCAACAGGAACGTGACCACGAAGCTGTCGGACCTCGGCACGGACCTGCCGGTCACGTTCGGCAAGTCCACGTGGAACGGCGACAAGTACTACAACGGCGGACTCGACAACATCAAGGTATGGAAGGCCGCGTACGTGTCCGACGCGATGATCTGGGACGGCGTCTCCGTGCCCGGCTCCACCGAAAGCGGCGTGACGCTGCCCGCGACCGATGCGCTCGGCAACCCGCTCACGTGGACGTCGTCCGACACGAGCGTGCTCGGCAATGACGGCAAGGTCGTCAAGGCCCCCGCGCAGGACACCGAGGTGACGCTCACGGCGTCCTCCACCGTGAACGGCGTCGTCTACACGAAGCAGTTCACGGTGGTCGTCACCGCGGCCATCACCACCGCCGAAGCGGCCGCGGACCGACTGCTCGTCGACTACCAGCTCACCGCGGGCGCGACGTTGCCGGCGACGATCGCCGCCGCTCCCGGCGCGACCGTCGCGTGGAAGTCGTCCGACACGTCGCTCGTGAAGGACGACGGCACGGTGGTCGGCGTTTCCGGTGATGCGGAGAAGACCGTCGACCTGACCGCCACCGTCACGCTGAACGGCAAGACCGCGACGAAGAAGTTCACCGCCGTGCGCGTCATGCCGAAGAGCGCCGAGACCATCGCGTCGTACACGCGCGCCGGCTCCATCAGCGGCGGCGCGCGCGTCGGCCAGTCGCTGCACATGGCGCTCAGCAAGAACGGCAAGTCCTATGAGGCGCTGAACCAGAACTACGGCGTCGTGTTCGCCGAAGCGAACTACATCCTCGACGAGGCCAACAAGACGCTGAACACCACCGGCGCCGAAATCGGCCGCGGCATCGCCGACCCGTACCTGTTCCGCATGAAGGACGGCAAGTACGCGTTCGTCTCCACGCTCACCAAGTACAACACCACGCGCGGGCAGGACAGCTCTTCGACCATCTACCCGGCCGATCCGGGGCAGATTCTGTTCCTCACCTCCGACGACCTCATCCAGTGGAACGATAATCCGAACGACTACGAGGTGACCGGTCGCGTGAAGGTGACCGACGACACCACGCAGTTCGACGCCGGATCGCTGACCGCTGGCTACGACGCCTCCGCCGGCAACTACCGCGTCGGATGGACCGTGGGCGGCGTGGCCAAGTACGTGACCACCGAGGACTTCAAGACGTTCTCCGCCGTGAAGACCGGTGCCGCGTTCGCCAAGACCACCGCCGACCTGAGCGGCATCTCCAACGCCGTGGCCTCCAACACGATCGCCGTGGACGCCTCGCTCGCCGCGAAGGTCGCCGAGAAGCTCGGCCGCGTGACCAACACCGGCGTCGAGAACCCGAAGGACATCACCGTCGAAGCGGGCAAGACCACCAAGGACGACCTGCTCAAGCAGATCAACGGTGGCGAGACGCTGAAGAACGGCAACCTGTCCAAGGGCACGACCGCGACGGCCACCTACTCCGACGGCTCCACGTACGACTTCCGCGTCAACTGGAACGCCGACGACCTCGCGAAGATCGACACCTCCAAGGCCGGCACCTACGAGGTCAAGGGCACCATCGCCCAGCAGAACTTCTCCAACGGCACGATGATGTATCGCCGCGCCGACCCGAACGTCGTCTACTGGCAGGGCAAGTACTACTTCATCGCCACCAACGAGGGCGCGGACCGCAACATCTACATCCGCGTCTCCGACACGATGGAGGGCCTGAAGGACGCCGGAAGCTCCGTCAGCGACGGCGACGGCGGCAACATCGTCGAAGGCCAGGACATCTTCCTGTGGGGCAACAAGGACAACACGGGTCACAAGGGCTACCACTGGGCGCCCGAGCTGCACGCGATCACCGACTCCAACGGCAAGACGCACCTGTACTGCTTCTTCGCCCAGTACCCGACCGGCAAGGACGGCGACCCGGCGCTCTCCGGCGCTCCGAACTGGGCCGGCCCGTCCGCCTACGTGTACGAGCTCAAGGACGGCGGCGACCCGACCAAGACCGCCGACTGGACCGAGCACCGCGTGCTCAACAAGTCCGGCGACGCGCTCAACCTCAAGGCCCTGACCATCGACATGACCTACTTCGAGGTCGCCGGCAAGTCCTACGTGGCGTGGAGCCAGGGTGACGACACCTACAAGGGCGCCCGTGCGTCCCTGTACATCGCTGAAACCAGCAAGGACAAGCCGTGGCAGATCACCTCCGCCGCTACCCGCATCGTCCAGCCGGTCTACGGCTGGGAGCTGTCCGGTGTGAGCGAAGGCCCGAACGTGCTCGTCAAGGACGGCATGATCTACATGGTGTTCTCCGCGCAGGAGGTCTCCGACCAGTACGCGACCGGCATGCTCACCGCCAAGGTCGGCTCCGACCTGACCAAGGCATCCAGCTGGACCAAGTCCAACTACCCGTGGATGCATAACGGGGTGTTCCCCGGCCAGAACGGCCTCGGCCACAACTCCTACTTCGCCGACCCGTACGGCGACATCTACAACGTGTACCACTTCGGCAACTCCGGCGCCCGCAACGCCTCCATCGTGCCGATTCACTTCCGCACCGACGGCTCCCCGATTCTCGACATGAAGGTCTCCGAGGAGCTCGACCAGTCGAAGAAGGACGTCACGCTGAAGGTCGTCGTGGCCGACAAGCCGGTGTCTTCGGACGCCACGCTCAAGTCGCTCACGGTGGCGGGTTCCGCGGTGTCGCTCGATGACGCCGCGTCCGAAAAGGGTGCGTCGTTGAAGGTCGACGATCCTGCCGCGGTGGGCGTGGCCGACGTGGCCGCCGAGACCGCCGATGCCGGCGCTTCGGCCGATGTGGCCGTGACCGACGGCGTGGTGACCGTGAAGGTCACCGCCGCCGACGGCACCACCACGAAGACCTACAAGGTCACCCTCATCAAGAAGGATTCGGAGAACCCGAACCCGGGCACCGGTGACGGTGACAACAACGGCGCCGGTAACGGTTCCGCGACCAAGCCGGGTGCCGGTGACGGCAACGGCGCCGTGACGAAGCCGACGGCCAAGCCGTCCGGCAACGGTGCGGCTCTGTCGAGGACGGGTGCCGCCGTGGCGTCCGTGTTCGGCGTGGTGGCCGTGCTCGCCGCCGCGGGTGTCGCCCTGGCCGTCTGGCGCAAGCGCCGCGCGTAGCGGTAGACGCCATCCTCGGCCCCCTCTGACGAGGGGGCTGTCAGCCGCAGGCTGACTGGGGGAGAGACAGCGGCCGCAGGCCGCGGGAGATACGGCATCGGCCTTCGGCCGATTCGATTTCCTCGCGGCCTGCGGCCGCTCTTCTTCTCTCCCTCCGTCATCGCTTCGCGATGACACCTCGTCCGCAATCATGGACGGCCTGTGGTCGGCCCGAGCTCTGCAACCGCTTTCGGCGTGGCTTTGTGACCGCTCACATGTATGATGGGAACGAACATTTCCGATGGTAGGTTCGGTCATCGGCTCCTTGGGGAAGATGGTGAGGTCTTCGATGGGCGGCTGGTGCACAGGCGAATCCCGTCATCGCAAGGTAGGCGATGACGGGCGAGGAGGAGACCGTCGGAAGAACATGATTCCCTGATCGAAGGAGCATTATGGGGAACTGGAAGAAGGCGGTGGCGCTGGTGGCCACCGTGCCGATGCTGATGGCGTTGGCGCCGGCTGCGAACGCGGCCGACACGACGACGTCGGCGGCGAACACGCCGGCCGCGCAGCAGGCGCTCGCGGCCGCCGTCGCGCAGAACGGAACGATCACGGCGGACGATACCGCCGCCGCAGCCGCCGATACACCCACCGAGGGGCCGAGCGACCTCGCGAACTACGAGAAGGACGCGAACCTGCTCGCCAACTACGACTTCAACGACGTCAAGGCCGACCAGACCGGCACGCTGAACGACAAGACCGGCAAGGCCAAGGCGACCATCAACGGCAAGGCCGCGACCGCGACCAACGCGAAGGACAGCACGACCGCGCTCACGCTGGGCTCCGGCAACTGGCTGAACCTGACCAACGCCGACGGTTCCGCCCTGCTCAAGGGCAAGCACGCCGTCACCATCAGCTACGATTCCAAGGCCACCGCGACCGGCGGCGCCTGGACGGTCTTCGCCGCGCCGAACGCGAACGGCGTCAACGGCAGCGCGCCCACGTATCTCGGCGTGCTTGACCAGACCAACAAGACGCGCGTCGAGCGCTACATCAACGGCCGCAACTCCGACAAGGCCACCATCGACAAGCACGCCGGAACCGCCGGCAACTGGAAGCACGTCGACATCGTCGTGACCGACGAGTTCTCCGCGCTGTACGTGGACGGCAAGCAGCAGGGCGTCTCCACCGACACCGCCGATTCGCCGCTGACGTCGATCCTCGGCGCCGAGGGCGGCGTGTTCCAGATCGGCAAGGGCAACTGGGGCAACGGCGAATACTTCACCGGCGACATCGACAACCTCAAGGTCTACGATTCCACCGCCGCGGCCATCGCCGACGCGCTCGCCAACGCGGACGTGCCGGAATCCGTGACCGCCGACTTCACCGTGCCGGTCAGCTCGAACGGCACCGCGATCGCGTGGACGTCCGACAACGACGCCGTGAAGATCGACGCCGCGACCGGCAAGGCGACCGTCACCCGCCCGGCCTCCGACCAGGCGGACGTGAAGGTGACGCTCACCGCCACCGTCGCGGGAACGAGCGAGTCCAAGACCTTCACCGTCACCGTCAAGCATGAGGAATCCGCCGCCGACAAGGCGCAGGCCGACCTCGACGCGATCGACCTCGGCAACCTCAACGCCGTGTACTCGAGCATCACGCTCCCGACCACCGGCTCGAAGTTCGGCAGCCCGATCACGTGGACCTCCACCGACCCGTCCGTCATCTCCGACAAGGCCGACGGCAAGGTCGCGCCGGGCGTCGTCACCCGTCCGGCCGACGGCGACAAGACCGTCGTGCTCACCGCCTCCGTCGAGGGCGCGACCGCCGTCAAGCGCTTCGTCGCGACCGTGAAAAAGGCCGTCAAGCAGGAGACCACCACCGACTACCTGTTCGCGCACTTCACCGGCTCTGAGCGCAAGGTCACCGACGAGCAGATGTACTTCGCCACCAGCGAGGACGGCCTCAAGTGGACCGACACGCATAAGGACGGCGACCCGGTGCTCACCTCCGACGTGGGCGAGACCGGCGTGCGCGACCCGTACCTCGTGCGTTCCCCGGAAGGCGACACCGTCTACCTGATCGCCACCGATCTGAGCGTCAAGAAGTACGGCTGGCACTTCCGTCCGGGCGCGGGCGGCAGCACCAAGCTCGTCATCTGGGAATCCCATGACCTCGTCTCCTGGTCGAAGCCGCGTCTCGTCGACGTCGCCTCGAAGATCCCGGGCGCCGGCTGCGCCTGGGCGCCGGAAGCCTACTGGATTCCGGAACTCGGCGAATACATGGTCTACTGGGCGACCACCACGAACGGTGCCGCCAGCGACCCGCTGGGCAACAAGTACGGCGACCAGATGAACATGTACTACGCGACCACGCGTGACTTCGTCCACTTCTCCGACCCGGTCAAGTGGATCGACCGCGAGCGTTCCGTCATCGACACGACGATGCTCAAGGCGGACGACGGCTACTACTACCGCGTCTCCGGCGACACCTACCTCGGCATCGAGCGCACGAAGAACCCGCTTGCCGTCACCGAAAGCGAGACCGCGCCCGGCTACAACACCGGAAACGACGACCAGCAGTGGACGCTCGTCGGCACGTTCGGCGACCTCACCGGCACTGGCCTGACCGGTGCCAAGCTGGAAGGCCCGGAGCTGTTCCGATACAACTCCAACGACATTCCGACCAACGCCGCCGGCAAGCAGATGAAGTACGGCCTCATGTGGGACCAGTACGCGGAAGGCAAGGGCTACCTGCCGTTCTACTCCGCCGACCTCGGCAGCACCGACAAGTCCGACTGGTCGTCCGCCTCGCAGGTGAACTTCGGTTCGCTCAAGAAGCGCCACGGCACGATCCTGCCGATTACGAAGACCGAGTATGACGCGGTGATGAAGGCCTACAACGGCACCACTCTGCAGAACAACTACTCCGAGGACGCCGCGGCCGCCAAGTCGCTCACCGTGCTCGACGCCGCGAACGCGTCCGTCGCCGGCACGACCGTCAAGGTCAAGGCCGGTGCGACGGCCACGTTCAGCGCCGTGACCAGCGGCCTCGCCGACGGCACGCAGGTCACGTGGACTTCCGCCGATTCGTCCGTCGCCTCCGTCGACTCGGCGACCGGCGACACCGCCACGTTCACCGGCGTCAAGGCCGGCACGACCACGGTGACGGTGACGGCCGGCGACCAGACCGTCGAGTTCACGCTCGAGGTCGAGAAGTCCGGCAACGAGCCGACGACCAAGTACGGCGTGGAGGACCTCAAGGCCGTGACCGCGAACTATGCGGACAACGGCGCTCAGGTGACTTCATTCCGTTACGACCAGTCCGGTCCGTTCACGATCGACAAGGGCCGCAAGGTCAAGCTGCAGGGCGTTCCGATCGATTGGAAGATCGCGGAGATCACGGCCGACGCCACGAAGGGCCAGACCTTCACGGTCACCAGCCCGGACGGCGCGTTCACGCAGACCTACGCGTTCGTGTTCGCCGGTGCCGAGACGCCGAAGCCGAACCCGGGTGCGGGTAACGGCGCGAACCAGAACAACGGCGCGAACGCCTCCGGCAAGAGCGGCCTGTCCGCGACGGGTTCCGCCGTCGCCGGCCTGATCGGCGTGACGGCGATGCTCGCCGCCGCCGGCGCCGTCCTCACCCTCCGCAAGCGCCGCGCCTAGCGCGATCGGTGTCCTTGGCCCCCTCTGACGAGGGGGCTCCCGGCG
Source organism: Bifidobacterium sp. LH_424 (assembly GCF_056356895.1). Lineage (NCBI taxonomy): Bacteria > Bacillati > Actinomycetota > Actinomycetes > Bifidobacteriales > Bifidobacteriaceae > Bifidobacterium > Bifidobacterium sp. LH_424. Next base: position 101,310 of record NZ_JBKEVC010000002.1, on the reverse strand, counting down.
AAGCCGGGTGGGGGAGAGACAGCGGCCGCAGGCCGCGGGAGATAAGGCGTCGGCCGAAGGCCGATTCGATTTCCCCGCGGCCTGCGCCCGCTCTTCTTCTCTCCCCCAGTCCGCTGCCGCGGACAGCCCGACCGCGATTACGGACGTCCTGCGGCCGGCCTCACATCGGCTCGCCTGTCGGCTCGCACATCGCCTACAAACGCCTCCGGCGTTTGCTTCACGGCGATGTCCCGTCAGAGGGGGCCTAATTGTATGCCCCATGGTTTTTGTTACCGCTCACAGGTATGATGGGGGATTGTACATGGCCGATGCTGGTTTGTTCGGTCGTGGGTGCCTTGGGGGAGTGGTGGAAGAAGCTCCGAGGGGAGCCTGCGAACGGGGACGATGTCGCAAGCGGGCATCGGATGTGCGAGGAAGCAATCCCCTTACCGAAGGAGCATTATGGGGAGTTGGAAGAAAGCGGTGGCCGCAGTCGCGGCGCTGCCGATGCTGATGGCGATCGTGCCATCGGCGACGGCCGCGGACGCGTCATCATCGGCCGCAACCGCGCAATCACAAACCGCGCGACAGGCGCTGCAACAGGCCGTCGCGCAGAATGCCGCGGATACCGACCTGCTCGCGAGCCTCGACTTCAACGACGTGAAGGCGGGCGCGACCGGCAGCATCACCGACGCGACCACCGGCGTGAAGGCGACGATCAACGGCAAGGCCGCGACCGGCACCGGCAAGGATGGCACGACCGCCGCCCAACTGGGCTCCGGATTCTGGCTGGACGTGACCAAGTCCGACGGTTCGGCCGTGCTCAAGGGCAAGGACGCCGTCACGATCAGCTACGATTCGAAGTCGGCGAGCACCGGCCAGGGCTGGTCGTTCTATGCGGCCCCCGACGCGAAGGCACCCGTCTACAAGTCCGAGCATTACCTCGGCGTCATGGACCTGACCACGTCGCTCACGTTCCAGCGCTACAACAACGACGGCTCCGGACGCAACGAATCCGGCAGCGTCGCGGCGAAGGACCTGAAGAACGATTGGCGTCACGTCGACATCGTGCTCGCGCCGACCTCGTCCACGCTGTACATCGACGGCGAACAGGTCGCGACGGCCACGCCCGACGGCGCGGTCAAGCAGGGACTCGCGGACATCCTCGGCGCGGACGGCGGCGTCCTCCAGCTCGGCAAGGCGAACTGGGTGAACGGCGAATACTATTCCGGGCTGTTCGACAATCTGAAGATCTACGGTTCCGCGCACACCGCCGACCAGATCAAGAAGGACTACGAGGCCGGCACGCAGCAGACCAAGCAGGCCGAGGCGGACGCCAACGCGCTCACCATCCCGAACGCCGACGACGTGCGTTCCAGCATCACCCTGCCGACCACCGGCACGGTGAACGGCTCGACGATCAGCTGGAAGTCGAGTGATCCGGCTGTCGTCACCGATGCCGACAACGGTGACGTGAAGGCCGGCGTCGTCACCCGCCAGAAGGCGGACACGAAGGTGACGCTCACCGCGACCGTCACCGGCAAGGACGGCTCCACCGCGACGAAGACCTTCGACCTGACCGTCAAGGCCGCCGTCGAGAAGCCGAAGACCACGGATTACCTGTTCGCGCACTTCACCGGCACGGAACGCAACGCCACCGACGAGCAGATGTACTTCGCGACCAGCAAGGACGGACTCACCTGGCACGACACCCGTGCCGCGGGCAATCCGGTGCTCACCTCCGATCTGGGCGAGAAGGGCGTGCGCGACCCGTACCTCGTGCGCTCCCCGGAAGGCGACCACTTCTACTTGATCGCCACGGACCTGAGCATCTACCATCGTGGCGGCTGGGGCGACAACCCGGCGCAGAAGTACAACGGCAGCAAGGACCTCATCGTCTGGGAGTCCGATGATCTGGTGAACTGGGGCGAGCCGTACGCCGTGGACGTGGCGTCGAAGATCCCGCACGCCGCCATGGCGTGGGCGCCGGAAGCCTACTGGATTCCGGAACTCGGCCAGTACATGGTCTACTGGGCGACCACGTCCGATCAGGACGACAAGGATCCGAACGCCGCCGACCCGACCAACATGTACTACTCGCTGACGCGTGACTTCAAGACGTTCAGCACGCCGGTCAAGTGGATCGACCGCCCGCAGTCGGTGATCGACACGACGATGCTCAAGGCGGACGATGGCTACTACTACCGCGTCTCCGGCGACACCGAGCTCGGCGTCGAGCGCACGAAGAACCCGCTCGCGACGACCTTCGTGGGCGAAGGCGACGGCTACAACCACGGCAAGGACGACCAGCAGTGGGAGTTCGTCGGCTACTTCCGCGACCTTGTCGGCAACAGCAAGTGGACCGGCAAGAAGCTGGAAGGCCCCGAACTGTTCCGCTACAACGACGACGACGTGCTCACCGCGAACGGCAAGCAGATGAAGTACGGCCTGATGTGGGACCAGTACGCGGAAGGCAAGGGCTACCTGCCGTTCTATTCCGCGGACCTCGGCAGCACCGACACCGCCGACTGGGCGGCCGCGAGCAAGGTCAACTTCGGCTCCCTCAAGAAGCGCCACGGCACGATCCTGCCGATCACGGCCTCCGAATACGAGGCGGTCATGAAGGCGTTCGACGAGAACCAGCCGCTTGAGCCGGTCACGCCGGACAAGTCCGGTTCCAAGCCGATCGCGTCCTACGATTTCGAGGACGACAACGATCTGGGCAAGGACACGACCGGCAACGGCAATGATCTGACGCTCAACGGCGTCAAGGAGTTCGGCAAGCCGGGCGACTGGGGCAGCAAGGTCATCCAGCTGCGCGGCGACGGCGGATACGCCGAGCTGCCGACCGGCCTGTTCGACGGGCGCAACGAGTTCACGCTCGAATTCTCGTCGAAGTCGCGCCAGACCTCCGGCAACTTCTTCTCGTTCGCGCTCGGCCAGGACAACAACAAGTACCTGTTCATCCGCCTGCGCGGCAACGAGGCGTACGTGGCCATCACGAAGGGCTCGTACCAGAGCGAGGAGAAGATCTCCGGCGCGATCGACACCCAGACGTGGCACAAGTACACGCTCACCGTCACCGCGAAGCACATCGCGCTGTACGTGGACGGCGAACTCGCCGGCCAGGTCGACACCGACGTGGCGATCACCGATTTCGGCAGGAACACGAAGGCGTACTTCGGCAAGTCGTTCTACTCGGCCGACGGCACCTACAACGGAGGTATCGACGACGTGAACGTCTACAACTACGCGAAGTCCGCGCTCGACGTGCAGGGCCCGGCCGCCGCGCTCAAGGTGAAGAAGACCGACCAGATTCTCTCGCAGAACGCGACCACCGCCACCGACGGTTCCGGCGCGGTCACGAAGACGATCGTGCTCGACTACTGGTCGGATGCGAAGACCGGCGCGAAGTCGGACAAGTCGAAGGTCTCCTTCGACTATGAGATCCCCGACGGCGTGACCGTCGCGGACGAGTCCGGCAAGACGCTCACCGCCGCCGACCTGAACAAGATCGCCGACTACTCGCAGCCGCTCAAGCTGAAGCTCACCTACGACGGCAAGACCGTGGACTACACGGTCGGCGTCGAGGTGCTCGTCACCCCGGTGCGCATCAGCGGCGACGAGGCCAAGGCCTCCGGCATCGGCGAGAAGGATCCGACCGGCAACGAAGGCTGGAAGTTCTTCGCCGACCCGCAGGTCGTCGCCTACGGCGGCAAGTACTACATCTTCCCGACCACCGACGGCTACTCCGGCTGGGCCGGCCACTCGATCCACGTGTTCGAGTCGACCGACATGGTGAACTGGGAGGATAAGGGCACTGTCGTCGACCTGTCGAAGGACTACAACGACATGATCGACGGCCGCAAGGAGAAGGCGTGGGCCCCGGGCTTCGCCGTCCGCAACGGCAAGTTCTACCTGTACTTCTCCGGCGGCGGCATGACCAACGTGGCCATCTCCGATCCGGCGAAGGGCGGCACGATCACGTCCGGCTACAAGATCCAGAAGGTCAAGGTCGAGTCGAGCATCGACCCGGCCGTGTTCCAGGACCCGAACGAGCCCGACAAGTACTATCTCGCGTGGGGTCAGTCGCCGGGCAAGTACGCCGAGCTCAACGACGACATGACCGGCATCAAGGCGGGCACCACGGTGACCACCAACGCCACGAAGGACATGCGCGAAGGCTCCTACATCACATCCCGCCCCGACCCGAACAAGCCCGGCAACACGATCTACTACTACAGCTACTCGTGCTGGGACACCAACGAGCCGCGCTACAGCGTCGGCTACGCGTACGTCTCCGCCAAGAAGCTGAGCGACGTGAAGGGCACGGATTGGCAGTACGGCGGCTACATCCTGTCGAAGGACGACGCGAAGGGCATCCTCGGCACCGCGCACCACTCGTTCGTGCAGGTTCCGGGCACCGACGACTGGTATGTCGTGTACCACGCGTTCCTCACCGACGAGATGCGCCCGCGCGGCTACGATTCCACGCACAACAACGCGCAGCTCGCCAACGGCAACAAGCGTGAGATCCGCATCGCCCGCGTCACCTATGGCGCCGACGGCAAGATCGAGACGATCCCCGTCACGTACGAGGGCGTGCCGCCGGAGACCACGCCGTCCGTGTCCGTCACGGGCGCGGTCGCCGGTTCCGGTTCCGGTGATGCCGCGGACGCCGCGACTCCGATCGGCACGAAGCTCACCGCCGCGTTCAACGATGGTTGGAAGCTTTCGTCCGTCCAGTGGTATCGCGCGGATTCCGCCGATGCCGCGGACGTCGCGAAGGCCGTCGCCATCGACGGTGCGACCGCCGCCGAGTACACGCTGACCAACGCGGACGCGGGCAAGACCGTGTTCGCGAAGGCGATCGGCGAGAACACGACCGGCGTGCTCCAGAACGCGCAGCCGGGCACGGCGGGCGCGTCCCCGTCGAAGACGTTCGAGCTGACCAGCGCCGACACAGTCAAGGTCGCCGCCAAGCCGGTCACCGTCCCGGTCGAGTCCGTCACGATCACCGGCGACGGCGTGAAGGACGGCAAGGTGACGGTCAAGGAAGGCGCGTCCGTCGCGCTGAAGGCGACGGTGACGCCGTCCGACGCGTCCGATGCGGATGTGGCGTGGACGACGTCGAACGCCGCCGTCGCGACGGTCGACGCGAACGGCAAGGTGACCGGCGTCAAGGCCGGCACCGCCACGATCACCGCGACCGCGGGCGGCAAGACCGATTCGGTCGTCGTGACCGTGACCGCCAAGGGCGGTGCCGGTGATAACGGCTCGGGCAACGGTTCCGCGACCAAGCCGGGTGCCGGCAACGGCTCCGGCAACGGTAGTGGTGCCGTGACGAAGCCGACGGCCAAGCCGTCCGGCAACGGTGCGGCTCTGTCCAAGACGGGTGCTGCCGTGGCGTCCGTGCTGGGCGTGGTGGCCGTGCTGGCCGCCGCGGGTGTCGCCCTGACCGTCTGGCGCAAGCGCCGCGCGTAGCACGACGTCGTCTTGGCCCCCTCTGACGAGGGGGCTCCCGGCGAAGCCGGGTGGGGGAGAGACAGCGGCCGCAGGCCGCAGGAAACGGAATCGGCCTTCGGCCGATACGATATTCCCGCGGCCAGCGGCCGCTCCTTTTCTCTCCCCCAGTCGGCCTGCGGCCGACAGCCCCCTCGTCAGAGGGGGCTTATTCGTCTCGTGTCTGAATCATCCGTTTCCCTGTAACCGCTTCCGGCGTGGCGTAATGGTAGCGTTCACAGTACAATGGGAACGTACATCCGCGGGGTCGTGGCCGTTGTCGACTTCGGAATCGCGGGAATCGCCGGGGAACGGTGGGGAACAACGTCACAGCGGAAGGGTGACGGCCGCCATCGCCGGCGATGTGAGGAAAGCGAAGTCCCCTCATCGAAGGAGCATTATGGGGAACTGGAAGAAACTGGTGGCGGCGCTGGCGTCGTTGCCGATGATGGTCGCGGGGCTCGCCCTGGGGCCGAGCACCGCGATGGCCGCGGACGCCACGTCGCTTGAGGAGAACGGCGGCATCACCGTCGCCTCCGGCGATGCGAACGCGACCATCGCCGACGACGCCGACTACGGCAAGGTCGTCAACATCTCCGGCAGCTGGGTCAACGGCAGCGCCACGGACGGCGTGCCCACCAAGGCCGTCGCCACGTTCAAGGACGCCACCGTGTTCAACAAGGTGGCATGGACGCTCAACGCCGACGTCAAACTCGCCGGCGACGCGAACGAGAAATCATCCGCATTCACCATCGGCACCAAGGGCGAGGCCGTCAACCTGCTGCTCGGTACCGGCAAACTCGGCTACGGCGCGACCGCCGGCGGCAACAGCGGCAAGACCGCGGCCCTGTCGAAGACGCCGGAAGTCGGCCAGTGGGCCGCGCTGTCCGTCGTCTACAACGAGAACGACACGACCGGCAACGTGGCCGTCTACATGGACGGCGAACAGATCCTCGCCCCGACCGCGCTCGGCTTCAAGCTCAGCGCGCAGCAGGGCACGCAGGCGTACATCGGCCACGGCTACGAGACCAGCTTCGTGCTCAACGGCACGTATGACGGCATCACCGTCGCCGATTCCGCCGCGACCGCGGACGCCGCGAAGAAGGACACCGCCGACCGTCTCGCCGCCAAGAAGCAGTCCTCCGTGCTGCCCGGCGCCGGCGAACACGGCAACAACGGCTACCTGTGGCTCAACTTCAAGGCCACCGACTATGAGAAGGTGAACCTCGGCTACAGCGCCGACGGCTACAAGTGGACGGCGCTCAACGGCGGCAAGGCCGTCATCACGTCCACCGTGGGCACCAAGGGTCTGCGCGACCCGCACCTGCTCAAGCTCGAATCCCCGGACAAGGACGGCAACAAGTACGTGATGATCGGCACCGATCTGCACGCCGAGGGTTCCGCCTCCGGCGGCGGCTGGGGCCAGATCAACGCCAGCAAGTACCTGGTCGTCTCCAAGTCCAAGGATCTGGTGACCTGGACCACACCGAAGCTCGTCTCCACCGGTCTCGAGGGCAAGGTCGGCAACGCCTGGGCTCCCGAAGCCATCTGGGACGTCGAGTCCAACGACTACCTCGTGTACTGGTCCAGCCGTGACCTGTCCACCGGCGGCAACGACCCCACCACCTCCAACACCGCGCTGAAGGTGTACAAGGCCCACACCAAGGACTTCGAGTCCTTCGAGAACCCGACCGTCTGGATCGACCAGAGCTCGCAGAGCCTGCACAACATCATCGACACCACGATCGTCAAGGGCGATGACGGCGACTACTACCGCTTCTCCACCTCCGACTGGTTCACCACCGTGGATGTCGCCTCCTCGCTGGAAGGCAAGTGGACCCGCCTGGTCGAGCGTGATTCCGACATCAACGCCGACGGCACCTCGAAGATCACCGGCGACAAGGTGATCTCCACCTCCGCCTCCGGCCTGAGCAACCACATCGAAGGCCTCACCGCCTACCAGCTCAACAGCGGCGCGTGGATGGTCATGGGCGACAACGGCGGCTACCGTGGCTTCACCATCGACCGTCTGTCCGACCTGAAGAAGGGCCGCACCTTCTCCGCCGCCTCCGGCGTGAGCTTCAGCGAGAAGTTCCGTCACGGCACCGTGGTCGAGCTGACCGCCGACGAGCAGAAGGCCGTCCTCGACGCCTATGGCGAGGACTCCGGCACCGTCAAGCCGGTCGACCCGGACAAGGCCGGTTCCGCGCCGATCGCCTCCTACGACTTCGAGGACGGCAAGGGCACCGACACCACCGGCAACAAGCACGATCTCACCTTCAACGGCAACGCCAAGGTCTCCGAGGACTCCGCGAAGGGCAACGTGCTGACGCTCGACGGCGCCTCCGGCACGTACGCCGCATTCCCGCAGGGCCTGTTCGACGGCCGCAACAAGCTGACCGTGCAGATGGACGTCAAGTCCGAGATCAACGCGAACCAGTTCACGTTCACCTTCGGCCAGGACAACCAGAAGTACTACTTCCTCAAGTACAACAACTCGGGTGAGCTCGCCAGCCGCATCACCACGAACTCGTACGGCGCGGAGGACGCGGCCAACGCCTCGCTCACCGGCAACGGCGCGTGGCACAAGGTCACCGTCACCCTCGACGACAACGTGATGACCGTCTACGCGGACGGCGCCCAGGTGGCGCAGAACAAGGCGACCAAGAACAAGGTCACCGATCTGGGCAAGAACCTGCTCGCCTACCTCGGCAAGTCGTTCTACCAGGATGACTACTTCAAGGGTTCGTTCGACAACGTGAAGATCTGGAACCGCGCGCTCACCGCCGACGAGATCAAGGCTTCCAGCCCGGTCGCGCTGCAGAGCATCGCCGTGGGCACCGTTCCGGCCGACCCGTCCGCCGCAAGGGGCACCGACGACCACTCGCTCGTGCGTTCCGCGCTCGACTGGTCCACGAAGACCGTCACCACCGTGCTCAACCGTCGCGGCGACCCCGCCAAGACGCCGGTCACCGTGACGTTCAACCGTGACGCCGACACCGTCAAGCTCACGCTCGACGGCAAGGCGTTCACGAACGGCGGCACCGCGGATCTCACCAAGGACCGCACGCTGGTCGTCACCTACGCCGACGGCACGTCCGAGACGTGGACGCTCAAGGCGGCCACTGTGGGCAACAACCCGGTGCTGCCCGGCCAGTATGCCGATCCGGACATCGACTACTTCGACGGCAAGTTCTGGATCTTCCCGACCACCGACGGCTTCTCCGGCTGGAGTGGCAACTACTTCCACGCTTGGTCGTCCACCGACCTGGTGAACTGGAAGGACGAGGGCGTGATCCTCGACGTGGACAAGAGCCACGAGGGCCAGAAGCAGGATTACTGGACCGAACAGACCACCGTCTCGCCGTGGTCCGTGGGCTCCGCGTGGGCGCCGACCATCGAGAAGAAGAACGGCAAGTACTACTTCTACTACTGTGCCAAGTACCCGAACGGCCAGTCCGCGATCGGCGTCGCCGTGGCCGACAACCCGGCCGGCCCGTACAAGGCCGCCGACCAGCCGATCGTCACGCGTTCCATGGAAGGCGTGACCGTCGGCCAGGCCATCGATCCGTCGATCTTCACCGATCCGACCACCGGCAAGTCGTACATCACGTACGGCAACGGTTCGCCCGCCATCGCCGAACTCAACGACGACATGGTCAGCGTCAAGGCCGGCACCGTGCGCAAGCTCAACGGTCTGACCGACTTCCGCGAGTCCGTGGTCGTCGCCTACCGTGACGGCAAGTACCACTGGACTTGGTCGTGCGACGACGCCGGTTCGCCGAACTACCACGTGAACTACGGCGTCTCCGATTCGATCGACGGCGCCATCACGTTCAAGGGCGTGCTGCTTCAGAAGGATTCCTCCAAGAACCTTCAGGGCACCGCGCACCAGTCCGACGTGCACGTGATCGACAAGAACGGCAACGAGCGCTGGTTCATGGCCTACCACCGCCACTACACGCCGCTCGGCGTGTTCACCTCCGGCCTCGGCTACCACCGCGAGACCGCCATCGACGAGATCCACTTCGACGCGGACGGCCTCATGGAGACCATCCACCCGACCGATGAGGGCGTCTCCGTCGAGATGGCCGACGTGACCGCGCTCCAGGGCGCGATCGAGGCGGCCGACAAGCTCGGCGACGATGGCGCGAAGTACACGGAGGCCAGCTGGACGGCGTTCACCACCGCCCGCGACGCCGCCAAGAAGCAGCTCGCCGCGTTCGAGGCGAACGGCCTCGCCCAGAAGGACGTGGACTCCGCCGCCAAGACGCTGAAGGACGCGCAGGGCGCGCTCGCCGAGAACACGCCCGAGCCGGAGCACCCGGCCAAGGGCACGATCCTCGGCATCGAGGTGACCTCCAAGCCCGCGAAGACCGAGTACAAGGTCGGCGAGAAGCTCGACGCCACCGGTCTGGTCGTCACCGCGACCGTGGCCGACGGCAACGGCGGCACCACCACCCGTGCACTGGATTCCGACGAGTACGATCTGCTCGGCTTCTCCTCCGAGAAGGCGTCCGATGCGGTGACCGTCACCGTCCAGGCCAAGGCCGATCCGAAGCTGACCGCCACGTTCACCGTGTCGGTCAAGGAGGCGGAGACCCCGACCCCGACGCCGGACACCAAATACAGCGTGGCCGACCTCAAGGCCGTGACCGCGAACTACGCGGACAACGGCGCCCAGGTGACTTCGTTCCGTTACGACCAGTCCGGTCCGTTCAAGATCGCGAAGGGCCGCAAGGTCAAGCTGCAGGGCGTCCCGGTCGACTGGAAGGTCGCCGATGTGACCTCCGATGCGGCCAAGGGCCAGGTGTTCAAGGTGACGAGCCCGGACGGCAAGTTCGCGCAGACGTACACGTTCGCCTACGACACCACGAACCCGCCGACCCCGAAGCCGCAGCCGACGCCGAACCCCGGTAACGGCCTGTCCAAGACCGGCACCGCCGTAGCCGGCGTGCTCGGCGCCGTCGCTGTCCTGGCCGCCGCCGGCGTCGCCCTGACTATCTGGCGCAAGCGCCAGGCCTAACGGTTCTCTAAGCCCCCTCTGACGAGGGGGCTGTCGGCCGTAGGCCGACTGGGGGAGAGACAGCGGCCCCCAGCCGCTCCTAGTCTTGCGCACAACACCACAACCCCAAGGGGCCGTGAGCGAGAATTCCATCCCAGAATCCCCGCCCACGGCCCCTTTCGTATGCAAGTCGTATTAGACATGTCGTCTGTATAGCTATCCCATATGCAAGGCGCAGCTAAGATAATGGCCTAGAAATTATAACGGCGTCGTATTCAGGATGTGGTAGTTCGATGGGCAATGAAGCAAAAGCAGATACGCGCATGACGAAAACCGAACAGGATTTGCACAAAGTGCGTCCGCTGTTCTATTTTAATCCCTCATGGAGAAAGGAAGAGAAAAAAGTCTATTTGAGTAATTTTATAAGTATAACTCTGGTTGCTATTTTGGCGCCTTTGCTAAAGGTGATAATTCTTGCATTGAAAGATGGGCTTCTAAAAACGGATTTTGCCAAGTGGTGCCGAGAAGTACTTGAAACCGTTGTTTCTTTCTTAAAAGATTATTTATCTAGGGGCGGAAACGCTGATTTCGTTAATAATTTGCAAACGGAATTTATGAATCTGTGTAATGAGTCGTGTATTACAGCTGCTGGTAATATTAGTCCATTGGAGATGCTTATTGCGATACTGGCGCTTATTGTAGCGATTCCTTTGGCTACGGCTTTTGCTCCACGAAACAGTGTTGCTGATCGTCGTCGAGTAGCATATTTTAACAATATTATATATTTTGGTTCGTTTTTTGCTGCGTCAATCGTAGGATTATATGCTCCACAAGTATTGGCAATTGATAGATTGGTATCCGCCGTTCTCTTATTTGGTGTTTTTCTTGTACTATCCGCGGTGGCTTATTTTGCAGATCGCCAGAGAATGGAGGCTTGTGATATTACTCAGAGTGAGAAGCAGCGTGCCGTTATGCTTGACTGGTATCGAAAAATAGAAAAGCGTTGGAATGTGTGGTTGAAGCGATATAAGATAGGTGTTCTTAGGTATCCTATTGTTCGGTGGCTCTTATTGTTTTTTGCGGCCTCTGTACTATGGATTATCGTGGATGTGGTTGCGGCGTCCTTGTGGAAGATGTCATTGATTGCTCTCATTATGCTGATTCTTTTTAATATCATACAGGCTATATTGGTTGCAGGGGTGTCAGTTTCATTTGACTGGTTTACTTTAGATACGGCTTTGTGGAAGCTGGTTGCAGCTATGGATATTTTCGTTGTATTCTTTTTTGCCTCTGTACTACAGTTAATAATTTCAGTTATTGCATTTAGCTCATCTGTTGGTTTTGTTTCGATCGAGTTGTATTTTATTATGAATGGTATTTTAATAATACTAAAAATTGTCTATATTCAATTTCTATATCGAATTTTACTTGTTGATGTGAGATTGGATGGAATTGGGAAACATGTAAGGTTAACTCAGCAGTTTGTTGAGAAACAACGTTTTGATATGTTTTCTCATGTTTTGATTGATTTATATTCGGATGATGAGAAAATAAAGATATATCGTAATTGCCTATATCATACTAATATCGTATATCGTGATTCGCCTGTGGGGGATGTTTGCTATCCGAAGTCTTCGGATACGGGTGTTATTCCTCTATTGGCTTTGACGTCTTCGGAGTTGCGTGCATTGCTAGATAGGGAACGTGGTGATATCTCATTGCCGTACGGGCCGCGTGTTCTTGATTGCTTGGCAATGCGTCGCATATTGAACCCCGATGATTATGAGCGAGAGACTGCCGACGTAGTTGCCAAGGTTTATCTGTCGGTGTTGTTTGATGATCGTACATATTTGTCATTGAATATTCCTTCTCCGAAACAAATCGCCAGAGTAAAGGACCATCCCATTAGAACATGGCTTGGATCATTGCTGATTGGATTCTGATAGAGCCGAAGGATGTGAGCTGTTTCGATAGTGTGTTGGCATGTGCTCTGAGGTTGCTTGTTTAGTGACGTTGGGCGTGCCACGCGAGGTTGCCGGGGCGGGGTTGTGGCAGAGCGGCTGCCACAGTTGGGGAAAATCGTGCTGGACGAGGGTTGCGTGGCCCGGTATGGTGCCACGCAAGCGTCTATGAGGGGAGTATCGAGGTTGTGTGGCGGGATTATCGAGCCACGTGACCCGGAATCGTGCCGGATGCGCGAGTTGTGGCACGCTGCTGTGCCACAACTCCAGTCACGGGCGCTCGTGTGGCACGTCGTTGCGCCGCAGTTCCGTTTGTGGCCGTTTGTTGGCGCGTTTCGACTGTGGAGTGACGTGCTTTGACTGCGCGCATCCGGGTCTTCGGATGCGCTGCCCCGTTCCTTAGGTACATTGCGCGTTGCTTAGGTTGGTGTTGCTGCGAATCGGGCACGCGGGTGCCTTGCCGTAGGGCTTGCTGTCGGAGGAGACCTACCTAAGAAACGACGGATGTACCTAAGAAGTGCGGCGTTGCCGCACGAAACCCCCTCCGTCCGGCCTCGCGGCCGGCCAGCTCCCCCTCAAGGGGGCGCACAGAGACGAACCACACAGACAACCACCGTAAGGCGAACCGCACATCTACGCTGTGCGAAAACGTTGTCATATCCCTTGCTCAATCCCGGTCAATTCCGCACGGTGAACGCTAACGATATAATGCTGTAAGCAGTTTGACTGTGCCGTGATGCCGCGCGCAGGCTTCGCGAAACCGTTGTGTTTCGTGGGTTTGGGCACGGCGTCACCCAGCCTGCAGCGATGCGGGTACAACGTCGGATCGGGCGGTAAGAGGAGCCGTCGCGCCCGTGTGCGGTTGTCACGGCGGGCGATTCGATAACGATTCGATAACAATCGACAACAACGAAGTGCATTGAAGGAGAGGCTCTCAGCGTATGAGAACTACCGATAATCACGGAAACGAACAGAAGGGGAAGGGCGTGTGGCGCAAAGGCGTCGCGGCTGTGGCCGCGCTGCCGATGGTGTTCACGTTGATGACCGCGGGCACCGCCGTGGCCGCCGACGCGACATCGACGATCGCCCCCGCCACCAACAGCGAGAACAACGTGCTGAATCTCGCGTTCGACGGCAACACGAACGACGCATCCAACGCCAAGAACAACGGCACCATCGTCGGCGACGGCTCCAGCTACGTCGACGGCGCAAAGGGCCAGGCGCTGAAGCTTACCGGCAAGCAGCATGTGAGCCTCGGCACCGCCGACACCCTGCAGTCCGGCAAGCTCACGTTCTCGTTCTGGCTCAAGCCGGACGGCTCGATGGGCGGCGGCGAGCAGCTCATCGCCTGGACCAAGGCCGCATGGTACGGCGACGGCTGGTACCTGACCACCACGAAGAACAAGGCGCTGCAGCTGTCCGCCGGCCCGGCGAACGCCAACAAGCAGCCGTACATGATCTCCGTGCCGACCGCGCGCGACGACTTCTTCCCGGCCGGCCAGTGGACGAACGTCGTCGTCACCTACGATTCCGACACGAAGACCGCCGCGATCTACCGCAACGGCGTCAAGCAGACCACCGAAGTCACCTACAACTACGGCGCGGACGGCGCGACCGGCGTGATCGGCACCACCGCCGACGAGAAGGGCCTCGGCTGGAACGGCGCCCAGTACAAGACCGATTCGCTCAACGCGACGATCGACGAGGTGCGCCAGTACAGCACCGTCGCCACCACCGCCGACGTCGAGAACATCGTCAAGGAGGGCGACGCGAAGTTCGACGCGAAGACGCTCGCCCAGGCGGCGCTCGACAAGGTCGACATCGCCAGCGAGGCGACCGCGAACCTCACCTTCGCCGCCGACGCCGCGAACGGTTCGACGCTCACCTATGCCTCCGACAACGAATCCGTGATCTCCAACGATGGCGTCGTCACCCGCCCGGCCGTGGGCGAGAAGGACGCGACCGCGAAGATCACCGTGACCGCGAGCTACGGCTCGGCGGCCGTCTCGAAGACGTTCACCGTGACCGTCCCGGCGCAGACCGAGAACGGCGGCGACCACGACGTCCAGTACCTGAAGAACTACCTGTCCGAGCAGGGCATGGAGAATGTGACCGTCTCCGACTCCTACCTGCAGAACGCGGGCAAGAAGGAGGTCGAATACCTCCTGAGCTTCGAGCCGGACCGACTGCTCACCGAATTCCGCGCCAACGCAGGCCTCGACACCAAGGGCGCGAAGAACTACGGCGGCTGGGAGAACGGCCCGTCCGCCTCCCGCAACCCGGACGGCACCAGCAATCCGACCCGCTTTACCGGCCACTTCGTCGGCCACTGGATCTCCGCCGCATCCCAGGCGCAGCGCTCCACGTTCGCCACCGCCGACCAGAAGGCGCAGCTCGCCGAGAAGCTCAAGGCGGTCGTCACCGGCCTGCGCGAGGCGCAGGAGGCCTACGCGAAGAATGACGCCACCAACGCCGGCTTCTTCCCCGCGTTCCCGGTGAGCTACGTGCCGAACGGCGGCGGCGGACTGCTCGTCCCGTTCTACAACCTGCACAAGGTGGAGCAGGGCATGGTGCTCGCCTACGAGTACGGCACCGACCAGGACACGCGTGACGCCGCCAAGGCGTCCGCCGTCGACTTCGCCAAGTGGGTCGTCGCCTGGAAGAAGGCGCACGCCTCCACCAACATGCTCAAGACCGAATACGGCGGCATGAACGACGCCCTCTACCAGGTCGCCGAGATCGCCGACGCGAAGGACAAGCAGACCGTGCTCGAGGCCGCGCATCTCTTCGACGAGACCGCGCTGTTCGAGAAGCTCGCCAACGGCCAGGACGTCCTCAACGGCCTGCACGCGAACACCACGATTCCGAAGCTCACCGGCGCCATGCAGCGCTACGTCGCCTACACCGAGGACGAGGACCTGTACAACAGCCTCTCCGCCGACGAGCAGGGCAAGCTCACCAGCCTGTACCTCAAGGCGGCCGAGAACTTCTTCGACATCGTCGTGAAGGACCACACGTATGTGAACGGCGGCAACTCGCAGTCCGAGCACTTCCACGTGGCCGACCAGCTGTGGCATGACGCCACGCAGAACGGCGACCAGAACGGCGGCTACCGCAACTTCTCCACCGTGGAGACCTGCAACGAGTACAACATGCTCAAGCTCGCCCGCCTCCTGTTCCAGGTGACCCGCGACGCCAAGTACTCCGAATACTACGAGCACACGTTCATCAATGCGATCGTGGCCTCGCAGAACCCGGAGACCGGCATGACCATGTACTTCCAGCCGATGAAGGCCGGCTACCCGAAGGTGTTCGGCGTGACCGGCACCGAATACGACTCCCAGTGGTTCGGCAATGCGATCGGCGAATACTGGTGCTGCCAGGGCACGGGCATCGAGAACTTCGCGAAGCTCAACGACTCGTTCTACTTCACCGACAAGAACGACGTCTACGTGAACATGTTCTGGTCGTCCACCTACACGGACAAGCGCCATGACCTGACCATCACGCAGACCGCGAACGTCCCGAAGCAGGACACGGTCACCTTCTCCGTGACCGGTTCCGGCTCGGCGAACCTCAAGCTGCGCGTGCCCGACTGGGCCATCGCCTCCGACGTGAAGCTCGTCGTCGACGGCGCCGAGCAGGCGCTCACGAAGGACGACAACGGCTGGGTGACGGTCGCCGTCAAGGGCGGCACGCAGATCGCCTACACGCTGCCCGCGAAACTCCAGGCCATCAGCGCCGCCGACAACAAGAACTGGGTCGCCTTCCAGTACGGCCCGGTCGTGCTCGCCGGCGCGCTCACCGACACCAACTACAAGACGAACTACTCGTACGGCGGCGTGAAGGTCCGCGTGGCCAACTACGACTCCGACGCGAACGCGAAGGCCGCGGTCATCCCGACCGACGGCCAGACCGTGGCCGAATGGCTCAAGGGCATCAACGCCGACGGCAAGTCCGGCAACCTCGTGCGCACCGACGACCCGAACGACGGCGGCGCCCGCGAGACCCTGAGCTTCAAGTTCGCCAACGTGGACGGCGACGCCGCGAACCTCACGCTCCAGCCCTACTACTCGACGTACAAGACCACGTACGCGATCTACTGGGACATGGCCGAGGTCGACTCCGACGCCTACCAGCAGAACATCCTCAAGAAGAAGAACGACGCCGCCAACGCCGCGCTCGTCTCCGACGCGGTCGACGCGTTCGACAACGAGTTCCAGCAGGAGCTCGCCCACAACGCCGCCAAGTCCGACGACTCCAACGCCGGCACGTATGAGGGCAAGCAGTACCGTGACGCGAAGGCGGGCGGCTGGTTCAGCTACGATCTCGCCGTCTCCGCCGACAAGGACAACTACTTGGGCGTCCAGTACCAGTCCGCCGACGCGGGCCGCACGTTCAGCATGATCGTCGATCCGACCCCGGTGTCCGACAAGTCGAAGGGCGAGGTCTCCGCCAACGCGAAGACCTACACCGTGACGATCGAGAACAAGGGGTCGAAGGCCTTCTACTGGGATGTCCGGCAGCTGCCCGCCGATCTGGTCGCACAGGCCAAGGACGGCAAGGTGCGCGTGCTGTTCAAGTCCACCGGCGGTCTCGTCGGCGGCGTCTACGGCGTGCGCATCCAGAACGCGAAGGATCTTTCCTCCGACGCGTCGCTCAAGTCGCTCGCGTTCAGCGCCGGTACGCTCGACAAGACGTTCGACGCCGCGAAGCACCAGTACACGCTCACCGTCCCCGCCGACGCGACGTCGGTCGACGCGACGATCGGCGTGAACATGCCCGGCGCCTACGTGAAGGTGAACGGCGTCATCATCGACGACACGAAGGCGCGCGCGATCGCGCTCGACGGCGACGTCACCACCGTGGACATCTCCTCCGTCGCGCAGGATCACAAGGCGACCGAGTACTACTCGGTGCGGATCGTGCGTGAGGGCGCTTCCGTGCCCGCCGCGACCGGTCCGGTGCTCAAGTACACCTTCGACAAGGACACGATCGCGAAGGGCGGCACGATCGCCAACAGCGGTTCCGCCGGCACCAAGCTCGACGGCAAGGTCGTCAACGACGGCGCGTCCGCGTCCGACCACGCCGACAACGGCAAGGCACTGACGCTGACCGGCGGCGCCAAGAGCACCGCCTCCCCGTACGTGCAGATCCCGGCCGGCGCGATCACCGCCGACCAGAAGGACGTCACCATCTCCGCCGACTACCAGTGGGATGGCAACAACACCTGCATCTACCCGTGGGCGCTCGGCCAGAACAACAAGAACTACCTGGTGAACATCGTCTCCTGCGGTTCCAACACGCGTGTCGAAGCGTCGAAGAACGGCTCGCAGACCCAGCTCGCCGGCAGCACGCCCGCGAAGAACACGTGGGTCCACGTCGACGTGGTCGTCAAGGGCGGCAAGTCCATCGACTACTACCTCGACGGCGCACTCGTCGCCTCCAAGGCGACCACGCTCACCGCGGCCGACTTCATCGGCACGTCCGACATCTCCGGCTACCTCGGCAAGTCGTTCTACGACGACCCGTACTTCGGCGGCCAGATCGACGACTTCCAGATCTGGAACCGTGCGCTCACCGCGGCCGAACTGTTCAACCCGGACACGGACGAGCCGGCCCCGGCACCGTCCGATGACGCGACGCTCAAGTCGCTCACCGTCGCCGGCCAGACCGTCGACCTCAAGGCCGCCGCCTCCGCGGACGGCGCGTCGGTCACCGTCGACGATCCGGCCGCCGTGGCCGCCGCCGACGTCGTCGCCGAAGTCAACGAGACGAACGCGAAGACCGCCGTGACCATCGCGGACGGCGTCGTGCTCGTCAAGGTGACCGCCGCCGACGGCACCACCGAGAAGACCTACACGGTCAAGCTCGTCCGCAAGGCCGTTCCGGTCACGTCCGTCACCGTGACCGGCGACGGCGTCGCGGACGGCAAGGTCGCGCTCGAAACCGGCAAGACCGTGCAGCTCAACGCGACGGTCGCGCCGGAGAACGCCGACGACACGACCGTCACGTGGAAGGTGACCGAGGGCGATGGCGTCGTGACCGTCGGCGCGACCGGACTCGTGACCGCCGTCAAGGCGGGCGCGGCGAAGGTCGTCGCCGTTGCGGGCGGCGTCGAATCCGCGCCGGTCGAAATCACCGTAACCGATCCGACACCGGTGCCGCCGGCCGCGACCGTCGATTCCGTGACCGTGTCCGGCGACGGCGTCAAGGACGGCAAGCTGGCGCTCAAGGCCGGCGATACCGCCGCCCTGACCGCCGACGTGAAGGTGACCGGCGACGCGGCGAAGACCGTCGCGTGGACCTCCTCCGACACCGCGGTCGCCACCGTGGATGCGGACGGCAAGGTGACCGCCGTGGCCGCGGGTTCCGCGACGATCACCGCCACCTCCACCGTCGACAACACCAAGTCCGACGCGGTCGCGGTGACCGTCAGCGCGAAGGACAACGGCAAGCCGGATCAGCCTTCCAAGCCCGAGCAGCCCGCTCCGGCCGAGAAGGACCTGACCGACGCGAACAAGGTGACCGATCTGATCAGCGTCGACTCCGTCGCGCCGGGTGCCAAGCTCACGCTCAACGCGGGCAAGGCGTTCGCCGGCAAGACCGTGAACGTGTACGCGATCGCGGGCGGCAAGACGGTGCTCGTCGCCTCCGGCGTGACCGTGGGCGAGGACGGTACGGTCGTCGTGACCGTCCCGGCCGACCTGCCGCTGGGCGCGACCCGGTTCGTCGTCCAGTTCGCCGACGGCGCGCTCATCTGGGACGCGGTCAACGTCGCCAAGCCGACCGCCGAACAGCCCGGCGGCGTGACCGCCGCCACCGGTGCCGCCGTGGCAGGCGTGCTCGGTGTGGTGGCCGTGCTGGCCGCCGCGGGCATCGGCCTGACCATCTGGCGCAAGCGCCGCGCGTAGCGGCTAGGTCGTCCCCGCCTTCCTATATCCAGCGTCCCAAAATCCGGAGATCATCCCTGTGCTCCGGATTTTGGGACGCTGACTTGTTTTCAGCGGCGTCTTGTCGGGAAATGAGCCGCCATTTCCCGACACCGGGACACTGAGCCGAAGTGAGCGTCCCGTTGTCGGGAGCAGTGGGCTCATTTCCCGACAGCGGGACGCTTCGAGATGATGAGGGTGCGACGATGTGATGGGTGGCGAGGTTATGGGCGGCGAGGCGATGGGTGACGAGGTGATGGGTGGCGAGGTTATGGGTGACGCGGCAATGAGGCAATTGGCGACGGGATGATGCGTGATGAGGGTGCGCGACGAGGTGACGGGGCGATGGACGATGGGTGACGGGACAATGGGTGACACGGCAATGGGCGCGGGTACAATCGGGGCGTAATCATCCGCAAGGCAACCATCGACGTGGAAGGAAACCGACATGCGCGAACTCAAGTGGGCGACGCTGGGATGCGGCGTCATCGCCAACCAACTCGAACAGGCGCTGGAACAGGGCGGACGCAAACTGTACGCGGTCGCGAACCGCACGCACGCGAAGGGCGTCGCGTTCGCCGAAAAGTACGGCATCGGCAAGGTCTACGACGAGATCGACGACGTGTTCGTCGATCCGGACGTGGACGTCATCTACATCTCCACGCCGCACAACACGCACATCGGATTCCTGCGCAAGGCGCTCGCCGCCGGAAAGCACGTGCTGTGCGAGAAATCCATCACACTCAACTCCGGCGAACTCGACGAGGCGATCGCGCTCGCCGAAGCGAACCACGTGCTGCTCGCCGAGGCGATGACCCTCTACCACATGCCGCTGTACCGCGAACTCGACCGAATCATCGCGGGCGGCGACGGCGAGCTCGGCAAGGTCAAGCTCATCCAGATGAACTTCGGCTCCTACAAGGAGTACGACATGGCCAACCGCTTCTTCAACCGCAGCCTCGCGGGCGGTGCGATGCTCGACATCGGCGTGTACGCGCTCTCCTGCATGCGCTGGTTCATGAGCTCCAAGCCCGACCGGATCGTCTCGCAGGTCAAGGCCGCGCCCACCGGCGTGGACGAGCAGGCCGGCATCCTCCTGAC
Organism: Bifidobacterium sp. LH_424; assembly: GCF_056356895.1. Classification (NCBI taxonomy): domain Bacteria; kingdom Bacillati; phylum Actinomycetota; class Actinomycetes; order Bifidobacteriales; family Bifidobacteriaceae; genus Bifidobacterium; species Bifidobacterium sp. LH_424. Next base: position 80,830 of record NZ_JBKEVC010000002.1, on the reverse strand, counting down.
CAACCCGGACGGGCAGATGGCCACGATCACGCTGTCGCTGCACGCGAAGCAGCCGAAGCGCGGCACCATCGCGTTCGAGAACGGCTACGTGGAGATCTACGACTATCCGCGCGGCGAACGCGCCACGATCCACGACACGTCCGGCGCGGTGGTGCGCGAGGTCGAGGCGGGCGACACCGCGCACGCGCTCGCCTACGAGGTGGCGGATATGGAGGCCGCAATCGCCGCGTTCGAGGCGGGTCGGTCCGGTGAGCTTCCGGCCGATGAGGCCGCCGCGAAGGTCGAAGGCCTGCTGCACCTGGACTACACGCGCGACGTGATGGACATAATGACCGAGATTCGCCGCGACCAGTGGCACATGACCTACCCGGAAGAGGAGTAGGGGGGAACTGGACAGTTCGCTCCCGGATGCGTACGGCTCGCTCCGGGGTTTGTCGCACTATTCCGTGGCGAACCTCGGAGGGAGCCGTGATGGTCGGGGAGCGAGACAGACGGTCAACACGTGTTGACTGAAGTCGACAAGCACGGTCCGGCGGCGGATTCGCGGCCGTAGGCTGGGAAGCGTAATCGCACGGTGACGTGAGAGGAGCGGACCATGACGGCGAAACAAGGCGGCTCCGGTGGCGGCGTGGCCGGCGGCGGTACTCGGTCCGGCGGCGGTGCGGCCGGTGGCTGGGGCGGTGGCATCGCCGCGGTCGGGCGGAGCATCCGCGAGACGTTGGGATGGCGGTGCTGGACGGTACCGATCGCATTGGCGGCGCTGACGCTGTCCGCATCGCAGTGGCGTGTCGAACTGATGGGCGCGCAGGATTGGGCATGGCCCAAACTGCTGATGCAGCTCGTCATCATCGCGTCGACCGCGCTGTTCGCGGTCACGCCGTCCGTCGCCAGCGTGCTGACCATCGCGGCCTACTCGGTCGACGTGCTGCTGCCGTACCCGTATCTGGAATCGAACGGATGGTGTCTCGCCATCGCGCTCGGATACATCGCCTACCGGGCGCGCGTGCCGCTCACCATCGGCGTGCTCGGCTATCTCGTCGGGATGAAATGGCTGGAGATGGCGACGTGGAGCGGCGGCATCGCCCTGAACATGCTGATTCCGCTCAACTCGACGTACATCGCCGCCGTCATCATCGGACTGATGGCGCGCCGGCAGACCGAACTCGCCACGCTGCGCCGGCAGGCGATGCATGTGCGGCAGGTCGAGCGCAATCTCGACGTCGCCCACCGACTGCATGACGCCACCAGCGGCGAACTCACCTCCATCAGTCTGATGGCGCGGCTCGGCATGCAGGACGCCGCGTCGGAACGGCAGCGCGACCTGTTCGCCGACATCATGGCGCGCGCGGGCGAGGCGCTCGAACATGTGCATTGCATCATCCGCATTCTTGCGGAGGATGGCGGCGGTGAGCGTAAGGATGAAGACGGTGACGGTGCTGGTGCCGATGTCGGTGGTGGTGATGTCGCATTGGGGGAGAGCGGGGTCTCCGGTGCGGGGCGTGCCGAGGACGGGATTACGGGGGATGGCGATACCGCCGATGTGGTTGCCGCGGTGCTGCGCGAGCTGACGGCGAACATCGTCCGATATGGCGGCGAGGGCGGCAGAAACTACACGTTGGACGTCGACGCGTCCGGTCGGGGAGTGGACATCGCGCAGACCAATCCGATGGATGGCTTCGGGAACATCGATGAAAAGAGGAATCCGGCGGATGGGAGTGCCGGCTGGGGTGGGAGCGCTGACCAGGATATTGTCGGGACTCCGGTCGCATTGCCACAGGGGCATGGGCTCGCGCTGCTGCAACGCCGCGTCGAGGCGTGCGGCGGCGTCATGACGGTGTCGGCGGAAGCCGGGGTGTGGCGGGTGCGGGTCCACGTGCCGTTCGTAGAGGAGACGGGGCGGACGCTCCCCCAGTCGGCTTCGCCGACAGCCCCCTCGACCGAGGAGGCCGGGATAGATGCGGAGGCTCGGGAATGAGCGTCATCGCCATCGGGATCGTCGACAACGATATCATCACCGTGAAGGCGCTCGCCGCGTTGCTGGAACGCAACGACGACTTCCACGTCATCTGGACCGCGTCGTCGGGGCGGCAGGCGCTCGTCAACTGCCTTGAGGACGAACGATGGCCGGACGTGCTGCTCGTCGACGCGGAACTCGGCGACGAGCTCGGCACGGAGGTATGCCGACGGTTGCGCGCCGACAACGGTACGTGCGCGATGCTCGTCGTCACCGCGTACCCGCCCGAACGTTACCGGCGGGACGCCGCGCGCGCCGGCGCACAGGGCATCGTCGGCAAAGCCGACTACCCGTGGCTGGAACGGGCCATCCGGCTCGCCCGCGCCGGGCGCGTATTCGCCGTGCCGACGCCGCGGCGGGAAGGCACCGGTATCGGAGGTGCCGATGGCTCGGGCGAAGCCGATGACGCGCGGTTCCTGCCGCCGCGGGAGGCATGGCGGCGGCTGCTTGCGCGGCTTGACCGATCCGCTGGTGCTGGTGGCGGTGCGGCTGGCGCTGCCGGTACCGGTGCGTCGCCTGCGTCGCGGTTGAGTTTTCAGGAATCGCAGGTGTTGGCGATGTCGGCGGACGGATTGACGCAGAACGAGATCGCCGACCGGCTCGACATCACTCCGGCGAGCGTGCGCACACATTCGATGCGAGCCCGCCGCAAGCTCGGCGCCGCCACCCTCACCCAGGCCGTGGTGACCTGGCTGCGTCAGATCGGTCGGCGGTAGTGGCCTTGGCGGCTCTTCGCCGTCGGTGCATGTTTCGGTTGCATGTTTCTTCGCTAGAAGGGGTACTTTCGCCGCTTCGTGAAAGGCCATCTGCGTTACGAGGGGTACTTGGATGGGGATATTCCGGGTGCTGAGGGTGATTCCAGACTGCATATCCCCGGGATGCTCCTGTTGGGATACCCCTTGCAACGCAGATAGATGTAAAGACGACGGAGAATGTACCCCTCGTAACGGTATTAGATGCCAAGGTGCTGGGGCATGCGGCATGGCAAGCACGGTGTGCCCTGCGCTGTCGCATCGGGTATGCGGTGTCGGGTCGCGGTGTCGGGCGTGGGGCATCGGGCGTGCGGTTGTCGGGCGTGTGGTGTCGGATACGCGGGCCAAATACGCGAAATGGGGTGCCGACATGACTGCCGGCACCCCATTTCGGTTCGCTCGGAATCCTACTTTTTCGCTTGGGTGAGCTGGTAGGCGACGAAGAGGATCGCGAGCCAGATCACGCCGGCGATGACGGCGACGCGGTAGCTGGGGGAGAAGCACATGAGCACCACGACCAGCGCGAGGAACGCGAGCACCACCCACGGCGTCACCTTCGCGAACGGCAGCTTGAAGTGGATCGCGGCCAGTGCCTCGGCACCCGACTTGCCCGCAAGATCGGTGTCGTCCGGTGCGCCGCCGGCGGCGACCACGCGGCGGAACTTCATCTCGGTGACCATGATCATCGTCCAGTTGATGATGCCGGCGATCGTGGCGATCGACATCAGGTAGTTGAACGCGAACTCGGGCCACACGAACACGACGACCACGGCGATTGCGGTGATCACCGCGGAGGTGAGCACGCCGGCCACCGGCACGCCATGCTTGTTCAGACGCCCGAGGTAGGCGGGCGCGTTGCCCTGCTTCGCCAGCGAGTACAGCATGCGCGAGTTCGCGTACAGGCCGGAGTTGTAGACGCTCATCACGGCGGTCAGGCACACGAAGTTGAGGATGCCGGCGGCCGCGTGCACGCCCACCGAGTCGAAGATCTGCACGAACGGGCTGGACTTGCCGTCGATCTGGTTCCACGGCACCACGGCCATGATCACGCCGAGCGCGCCGATGTAGAACACGAGGATGCGCCAGATGATGTCGTTCGTGGCGCGCGGGATCGTGGTCTTCGGGTCCTCCGTCTCGCCGGCCGTGATGCCGATGAGCTCGGTGCCGCCGAAGCTGAACATGACGACGACGAGCGCCATCAGCAGGCCCGTCCACGAGCCGTCCTTCGCCTGGCCCATCAGGCCGTTCGGGAAGAACCCGCCGCCCACGGTGAACCAGTTCGCGAACGTCGCCTGCGCACCCGACTCGGTCGGCAGCGCGAACACGATCACCGCGAGACCGCCCAGGATCATCGCGATCACGGCCACGATCTTGATGATCGCGAACCAGAACTCGAATTCGCCGAACTTGCTCACGCCGAGCAAGTTCGCCGCGCAGATCACCACGAGGAACACGGCGGCCGACACCCACGTCGGAATCGCCGGGAACCAGTAGTTGACGAAGCTGCCCACCACGGCCAGCTCCACCATCGACACGAGGATGTAGTTGAACCAGTAGTTCCAGCCGGAGATGAAGCCGGCACGCTTCGACCAGTAGCGGGTCGCGTAGTAGCTGAACGCTCCCGCCTTCGGATCCTCGACCGACATCTCGGACAGCGCGCGCACGATCATGAAGATCGCGAGACCGCCGATCAGGTAGGCGAGCAGGATCGACGGGCCGGCCAGCGCGATCGACTCGCTCGAGCCGTAGAACAGGCCCGTGCCGATCGCACCGCCCAGCGCGATCAGCTGGATGTGGCGGTTCTTCAACGATTTGCGCAACGTCGCGGGCACCGGCACATCGTCGGTTTCGCGCGGCTTCGTGGCCGTGTCGCCGGCCTTGTTCTCGGAAGCCATATGTTCTTCTCTCTCTTGTCTCATATCTCACGTCGTGTCTCACGGGCGGCTTCGCCGTCCGCCCGCCGCGGGAGACCTTGTGGGCCGTGCGCGACGGTTCGCAACCACGGTATTGTATGCCGTTTCCCCACGGCGATCGCGTTTGCGTCCGCGGACCGGCGCGAAGACAATGGAAGAGGACAAGGAGGTGCGTGATGTCGCAGGCGTTTCTCAAGGACATGCTGCGCTGCTGGCGGCGGTCGTGGAAGCGGTTCGTCTCCATCGCGCTGATCACCCTGCTCGGCGTGGCCGTGCTCACCGGCATCTACGCGGGCTGCCGCGACGCGTTCCTCGCCGCCGGCCGCTTCTACGAATCGCAGGGGTTGCGCGACATCCAGGTCGTCTCCACCGCGGGCCTCACCGACGACGACGTGGCCGCGCTACGCAAGGTGCGCGGTGTGGAATCGGTGCAGGCGGAGCGCTCGCAGACAGTGACCGTGAGCGTGCATGGTTCGGACAAGACCGCGGTAATCCGCGAGATCGGGGGAGTCGGCGGCGGTGTGGACGGCGACGCCGCGACAGGCCTCGATCGCCCGTACCTCACGGAGGGCCGGCTGCCGCGGAAGACCGGCGAAATCGCCGTCACGAAGCGGTTCCTCAGCGACAGCGGCCTCAAGGTCGGTGGTCGGTTCGGCGTCACATCGGAGCAGTCGGAAAAGTCAAAGAAGACGAAGCTCACCATCACCGGCGTGGTCATCGACCCGCAGGATCTCGCCAATCCGGACGGGTACGCTTCGAAGAACGCCTTCCGCTCCACCGCCTCCGACGACTACGCGTTCTTCGCGCTGGCGGGCGGTACAGACGACAACGCGACCACCGAAACGACCACCGAAACGACCGACAACGCGGCCGACAGCACCACCGCCATCGCCTCCGAGACCGCCGACGACATCTACACATCGATCAGCCTGCGCGTCACCGGAACATCCGACCTCGACACGTTCTCCGACGACTACGACACCGCCGTGCGCACGGTGGCGAGCCGCATCGAGAACACCATCCAGTCCAAGCGCGAGAAGGCCCGCCGTCAACAGCTCACCGATGCGGCTCAGGCGAAACTCGATAAGGCCCGCGCCGAGACCGAACAGCGTTTCGCGGACGCCCAAGCCCGACTCGACCAGCAACGTGCGCAGTTCGACGCCCAAGTTGATGGATTGGCGGCGCAATCTGCAGGGTTGATGCCCCAATCTGTAGGAAATTCCGCCCAACCTGCAGACCATTCCACCCAACCTGCATACGACCCCGCAGTAGTCCGGCAATCCGTCATCGCGAAAAGCCCGGAATTGCAACAGGCCCAATCCCAGCTCGACCAAGCGCAGGCGGACCTCACCGCACAGAAAGAGGCCGCGATCCAGCAGATCGACGCCCAAACCATACAGGTTGCCTCCCAAATCCCGCAGGTTCGCTGGTATGTGACCACCCGCGCCGACATCGGCGGCTTCAGCGCCTTCAAATCGGACATGACCTCGATCGAATCGATCGGCCGCGCGTTCCCCGTCGTGTTCCTGCTCGTCGCCGTGCTGATGAGCCTGACCACGATGGCCCGCATGGTCGAGGAGGACCGCGGTCTCATCGGCACCTATCTCGGTCTCGGCTACCGCGGCATCGCCGTCGCCTCCCGCTATCTGCTGTTCGCGCTGCTCGCCTGCCTGATCGGCGGCGGACTCGGTCTGCTCGCCGGATTCCTCGGCATTCCCGCGTTCCTGCTCGTCGTGATCGAAGGCCTGTACACGCTGCCCGGCGCACGTCTCGAATACGACTGGCTGTACGGCTCGGCCGGCATCGCGCTGTTTGTGGTCGGCGTGCTCGCCGCCACCGCGTTCGCCTGCCGCCGCGACATCCGCCACATGCCCGCCGAGCTGATGCGCCCGAAGGCGCCGAAGGCCGGCGCGCGCATCCTCCTCGAACGCATCCGCCCGGTCTGGAGCCGCATGGGCTTCCTCAACAAGGTGACCGCACGCAACATCTTCCGTTTCAAGTCGCGTCTCGTGATGACGGTCGGCGGCGTGGCCGGCTGCACCGCGCTCATCCTGTGCGGCCTCGCCATCAACGACACGGTCGCCGCGATCGGCCCGAAACAGTACGACGGCATCTACCGGTACGACCTCATGGCCGTCTCCGCCGACGCCGACGCGCCCGCCCTGCGCGCACGGCTCGACAAGGACGGCAAGACCACCGCGACGTTGCGCATCCGCGTGGAAAGCGGCGAGCTGTCGACCTCCACGACATCCGGCACCACCCAGCCCGCCTCCAGCGAAACAATCCAGCTCATCGTCGTCCCCGAACGTTCGCTGAAACGCCTCAACACGATGATCGACCTGCGCGAGGCGAGCGACAACGATCTCTACCGCTACAGCGGCGGCATGTTCGGCCGCTCCGGCGGCGGCGAGGTCACGCTCGACGACTCCGGCGCGATCGTCAGCCAGTCCGCGGCGAACGCGCTCGGCGTGCACGCGGGCGACACGGTCACGCTGCGCGGCGGCGACCTGACGCGCGCGAAGACGCGCGTCGCCGCCGTCACGCGCAGTCTCGTCGGTTCGGACGTGTACGTGAGCGAGTCACTGTACCAGCGTCTGTTCGGTGATTCCGGTGATTCCGCGGATTCCGATGACTCCGACGACACCCCCGTCTGGAACGCCGTCTACGCGACACTCAAAGGCGACGACGCCGCCCAGACCGCCTACGTCGACAAGCTCGCCGACGACCCCGCCGTCGTCAGCGCTGTCGGCACCGCCGAACTCGCCGACGGATTCTCCTTCGACCTGATGGGCGCGGTCGTCGCCCTGATCGTCGGACTCGCGGGCGCGCTGTGCCTCGTCGTGCTGTTCACGCTCGCGAACACGAACATCTCCGAACGCGTGCGCGAGATGGCCACGCTCAAGGTGCTCGGATTCCGCAAGCGCGAGATCCACCAGTACGTGAGCCGCGAGATGCGCGTGCTCACGTGGATGGGCGTGGCGGTCGGCCTGCCGCTCGGCCGTTGGATCGGCGGCCTCCTCACCGCGGCGCTCGGCATGCCGTCCCTGTATTTCGAAGTGGATCTGCGCCCGACCAGCTATCTTGCGGCCGCGTTCGCGACGCTCGTCTTCGCCGAGTTCGTCGCCTGGCTCACCAAGCCGGTGCTCGACCGCATCGACCCGGTCGGCGCGCTCAAGAGCGTGGAGTAGCGTCGCCGGCGCCCGCGGACGTTCCGGCGTCCGGCAAATCCGCTCCATCCTCGTCGATGTGCATGTCCGCCGTCGTCCACGGCTTCCGGTCGCGCTTGAGCAGGTCCGCGCGCATCCAGTACACGCGATGCTCCAGCCGCCTGATCAGCTGCGTGGTCGTGCACTTGACGCGCTGCGCCGGCGTGAGCCGCCCGGTCATCTCCGACAACGCGAGCAGGTCGTCCTGATACGCCTCCTGATGCGCCTCGCGCGTCGCATCGTCCGCGTCGCCGTCGGCAGCCGCATCGGAATCCGCCGCCGCCTCCGCGTCGCACGCGCTCGACATCGCGTAGTAGCTGCGTGCCGGCAGCACGCCGTGCTCCATCGCCAGATCGAAGTTGTGCGCGGCTGCGACCGCCTGATCATGCTGGTAGCCGAACTCGCGTTCCGGCGGCTCGTCGCCCTCATGCTGCAGCTGGTGGTAGAGCGTCACGTCGATGTCGGCGACCTTGCGCACGCGCAGATACAGTTCGCCCGCCACCATCGCGACGTGCGCGCGCGTGCCTTCCGGGAACCGCAGTCCCTCCCACAGTTCGCGCCGGTACAGCCGCCCCCAGCAGGAATCGTTGAAATACCGGGCTTCCGTGTTGCGCCCGAATTCGGTGCCGACAAGCCGCAGACTCTTGCAGAACACGTTCTGGTACGCCTTGAGCGCGTCGGTGAACACGGTCACGCGTTCCGGCTCGCGCGCGCCTTCCGCCGTGGCCTCCGCCACGTCGTACAGCCGCGCGACGCCGAACTGCTTCCAGCGTGCCTTGGCGAGGTCCGCGCCGGTACGTTCGGCGGCGTGCAGCAGCAGTTCGACGTATCGGCGGTCGAGGATGTCGTCGCTGTTGGCGAACGTCACCCACTCGCCGCGCGCGGCGTCGAGGCCCGCGTTGCGTGCCTTCGCCGCGCCGGCGTGCGTTTGGTGGATGACGGTCACGTGGTCGTCGCGCAGCGTGTATTCGTCGAGGATGGCGGCGCTCGAGTCGGTGGAGCCGTCGTCGACGAGGATGATGTCGAGCCGCGGGTGCGATTGCCTGAGAATCGAGTCGACGCAGTAGCGCACATAATCCTCGGTGTCGTACACGGGCACGATGACGGAGACCAGCGGCGTGGTGCTCGGCGTGCCCGGCGGCGTGGTCAACAGCATGTGATGTGTGGTCCCCGGCTTTCTGTGGCGTTACGGGCCGTGACGGTTCGTCCGGTCCGTTGTATCGGCTCCAGTATGGCACGGGGACGCTGAACGTCGGCTGGACGCTTCCGGGTCTCACACGACCATCACGTTCGGTTCCTGTTCGGTCGTGTTTGGCCGTGTGATTCCGGAAGCGTGATTACTCGGCGTCGCCACCGAGGGCCTTCGCCGCGGCGTCGAGGCCGCTGGTCGCGTTGCGCAGATCGTCCGAGTAGTCGCGGATCGCGGCGATCGCCTCGTCCACGTCCTGCTGGGAGCCGTCGGACGGGCAGGTGGGCGCGTCGCCCAGCTTGTCCACGGCGGCCTGTGCGGTCTTGACGGCCTTGAGCTGGTCGGGGTCGGTCTTGCCGTCGGCGTTCTTGACGGCTTCGTCGGCCTCGGCCTTCACGGTCTTGAGCGCGTCCTGATGCGCTTTGAGCGCGACGATCTGCGTCTCGCAGTTCTCCACGGATTCGGCGCTCGCCTTGCCGCCGCCCCATGTGAAGGCGAACGTGGCGATCGAGGCGATCACGACCACGATGGCCACGATGATGCCGATGCGCATGTCCTTCTTCGTGCACTGGGCCGGGGATCCGGTGGTGGTGTTGGCGGTGGTTTCGGGGGATTCGATGGTGTTGGTGGTGTCAGGGGTGTCGGTGGCGTGCTGCTGGTCGTTCGTCATCTCCGCTCCTTCGTGCGTATGCCCGTGTGAGGTTGTGTCCGGTTCGTGTGTGATATGCGCGATCGTGCGCGCTCGTTGCCGTCGCCGCCCGCGGATTTCCGCCGTCTTCGGCGAATCAGGCCGGAATAATCTTACTCATGTTCCGCAGCCGCGCAATCGTAAGGGCCCGATTGCCCGAAAACCGTGGAAAACCGTGAGACGGCTGGGTTATGCGGTGAACAGCGTGCCGGGGAACCCGCCGGAGACGATGGCCGTGCGGTCGGCCTTGAGTACGGCGCACTCGAACGTGATTCCGGGGTGCAGCGCGGTCAGCCGCGCGTGCAGCGTGTTCGGGTCGGCGACGAACAGCGCGGTCGCCAGTCCGTCGGCCAGCGCGGTGGGGTAGAGGGGAAGCGCGGCATGGCGGGGGAGCGCCGTGGGGCCGTCCGTCTCGCGGGAATCGTGGTTCGTGCCCGCGGCCGGTACGTACATCCATGTCGCGGCGACGTCGTCGACCGGGAGGCCGTCGATCGCGTTGAGCAGGTGGTGGACCGTCATCGTCGTGCGTTCGTCGGGGGTGTGCGCGGTCCAGCGGCGGCGGCTCGGCGCGCTCGCGCAGAACGCGCCGCGGGTGACGCTCGCCGTGCCGATCGCGCGGGATTCGTCGGACGGGTCCTCGAGGGCGATGGTGACGGGGGCGGGGGAGTCGAGGCGGAGATCGCCGCCGGCGTCGATGACGAAGGTCGGGGTGGATGTGGGGATAGGTGCGGGCTCGGGCACCCCCTCAGTCGCGCTTCGCGCGACAGCTCCCGCTGAAGGGGGCGCGGGGGAGGTGGTGGCGAATGTGGGGTTTGCTCCTTCAGTCGGATTTCGGTCGCCGGTTCCCTCTGAAGGGAACGCAGGGGCGGGGGACGAAGGGTCGGTGAGACGGGCGGCGAGGAGGTCGACGAGGTAGCCTTTGCCGCAGGCGCCGAAATCGAGGGCGACCGGGCGGTGGGTGACGAGCGTCGTGCCGTGTTCGCCGGTGCGCGTCACGTCTCCGTGCCACGTCGGCCGTCCATGGATTGCGCCGAGTGCGCTGCCGCGCGCATCGGGTCGGGCAGTCGGGTCGGGGGTCGTGCGGGAAGCATTGGAGGAATCCGCGGTGGTGGGAATCGCGCCGGGGGAGAGGGTGAATGAGTAGTGGGCGTCGTAGCCGAGGCGGATGAGGTCTTCGCCGACGCACGGGTCGATGGCGCCGTCGGTCGCCTCGCACAGCAGATCATAGAGGTCGAACAGCGGCCCCGCCCAATCGGGGAACGCGAACGTGCCGCCACGCTCAGCGCGTCGCATCGCCGATACGAGGGAATCGTCGCGGAACCGCGACAACACGCGTTCATACCGCTCGATGAACCCGTCGATCCGCCGTCCGTCGCCGGCGGTTTCGGACGACTGCACGATGATTCCGGTGCCCAGGGCGTGCGGAAAGGCCATCGTGTACGGCATACGTTCGGCAAGTGACGTCATGCCGTCCCAGTGTAGGAGCGCACCCCTGCGGGCGTCCATCCGCCGGCTTGCTCCCCCACGGATATGGGGGGAGCCGTCGTTGCCGGCTGGACGCGGTCGCGCGACAAACCTTGCTCCCCCACGGATATGGGGAGCTCAAGGCGGGTACCCCCTCAGTCGGCCTTCGGCCGCCAGCTCCCCCTGAAGGGGGCGCAAAGTGACGGATGTGCCTTTGCTCCCCCACGGACGTGGGGGAGCTGTCCGGTCGAAGACCGGACTGAGGGGGAACGGGGCTAACCTCGGAGGGAAGCGCATCGATCGGATATATCCCGATGCTAGGATTGACGCGGTGTCAATGAGGTCACGGAGGTTGCATATGACGGATGACGCTGTACGGGGCAAGGCCGCGCTGGTCAAGGACCTGCCCACCCCGAAGATCTGGGCGTTCGCGATCGGACAGTTCGGCTGGGCGCTGCTCTCCGGCATCATCTCGAACTGGCTCGTGTACTTCTACCAGCCGGACAACGAGACCATCGCCCAAGGCCAGACCGTGTTCGTGCCGCAGGGGCTCGCCGTGCTCGGCGTCGTCACCGTGGTGGGCGGCATCACCGCGTTCGCCCGCTTCTTCGACGCGTTCATCGACCCGGCCGTCGCCTCCCTGTCCGACCGCTGCGACGCGAAGGCCGGTCGCCGCATGCCGTTCCTCAAGTTCGCGGCCCTCCCGCTTGCGCTCGTCACCGTGCTTGTCTTCTGGAGTCCGGTCGACGGCACGAGTTGGGCGAACGCGGCCGTGCTGTTCGTCACCGTGATCGGCTACTACATCGCGCTCACCTTCTACTGCACGCCGTACAACGCGCTCATCGCCGAACTTGGGCACGATTCCAAACAGCAGCTCGCCATCTCCACCGCCATCTCGTTCACGTGGGTGTTCGGCACGGCCGTCGCCTACGTCGCGCCCGTCATCTGGGGCGGATTCGTGCCGATGTTCGGCCGCGTCGACGCGATCCGCCTCACGTTCACGATCATGGCGGTGGTCGCGTTCGTATGCATGCTTGTGCCGCCGCTCGCCATCCGCGAGAAGGAGTACGTCGACTCGAAGCCCACGTCCGAATCGACGGTCGCATCGTTGCGGCAGACGTTCGGCGACGGCGAGTTCCGCAAGTTCGTCTGCTCCGACGTCGTCTACTGGGTGGCGATCACCACGTTCCAGACCGGTCTGCCGTTCTTCGTGACCTCGCTGCTGAAGCTCCCCGAGACCACGACCACCGTCTACTTCGTCTTGATGACCGGCGTCTCCGTGCTGTTCTACGTGCCCGTCAACCTGCTCGCCAACCGTGTGGGCAAGAAACGGCTGCTGCTCGTCGCGTTCGTGATCTTCACCTGCGCGTTCGCGTTCGCCAGCGCGCTCGGCTCCGGCGCGGTCGCGTTCCTGCCGCCGATGGCGCAGGGCGTGCTGCTGTCGGTCGTGGGCGCGGTGCCGATGGCCGCGTTCGGCATCCTGCCGCAGGCAATCGTCGCCAACATCGCCGACGCCAGCTCGAAGACCACCGGCCAGGACCGTCAGGGCATGTTCTACGCGGCCCGCACGTTCGCGATGAAGATGGGCCAGTCCGTCGCGATGCTGCTGTTCACCGGCGTCTCCACGATCGGCATGGCGTCCGGTGCCGGCTACCGCATCGCCGCCGTGAGCGCCGCGGTATTGTGCGGCATCGGCGGCGTGGTCTTCGCCTTCTACGACGAACGCAAGGTGCTGCGCGTGCTGGAGGGGTGACGGCTATGGAAGGGTGACGGTCATACCCCCCCCCTCAGTCGGCCTATGGCCGACAGCTCCCCCTCAAAGGGGGAGCGAAGAGGATTGCGCCCCCTTGAGAGGGGGCGCGAAGAGGATTGTCATGCGTGTGACGCATGGCGGATTGCGCCCCCTTCAGGGGGAGCTGGCCGGCGAAGCCGGACTGAGGGGGTGCGGAGGGTCCGCAATATGGAATGAGACATGGGCGGCGGTATGTCCGGTTCGCGATGTGAGACGCGGCGAATGGCGTCTTCCCGGCACGGACGTGCCAAAACCGTGACGAAACAAGGATTTCCACCCCGAAAACGTCGCTCCGCATGCCGACTACCTCAATAATCCGCAAAAATCAAGACTGTTGTTCCGGGAATTTTTTCTCTATCGTTCTGATGGATTGTGAAATTAGAGAGGAAGACCCTGGAATGTCCGCGTTGCTCAAGCGCGTTCCGGTGAAGCTCGTCGCGTTCGCCGGTGCGTTGATGATGATCGTGGCGATGGCCGTGACCCCGTTCGCCGCCGTCCCACAGACCGCGCTCGCCGCCGGCTCCTCGTCCGGACTGTCCTCCGCCACCAGCAAGGCCACGGACTACAAGACGTGGTCCGCGGTCTCCGAGGCGATGGCCGAACAGCTGCAGGACGGCCAGCAGGAGTACGAGGACGGCAACACGTCCGGCGCGACTTCCGACTTCATGGCCGCGTACAACTCGATCTACGTCGCCTCCAACTTCACCGCCGTCGTGAACTCCACGATCGGCGCGGACAAGCAGACCTCCCAGCAGCAGGCGTTCCAGGACATCCAGAACCTCTCCTACGTGCCCGGCAACAACGATGAGCTCGATCAGAAGATCACCGCGCTCGTCGCCGACCTCGACGCCACCGCGCAGCAGCTCGATGCGAACACCGGGCTCGCCAAGCCGAAGGAGTACGCGAAGGCCCTGCAGGCCGAGCTCGACAAGGAGCGCAAGGAGCTCGACGCCAAAAAGAAGAAGAACCCGGGCAAGGGCAACCGTTCCTGGACCGACGTGGCCAACGAGATGACCCCGATTCTCGACAACGCGTACAAGGCGTACGAGAACGGCGATGGCGCCAAGGGCGCCACGCTCGTCAACGACGCGTACTACCAGTACTACGAGAAGCTCGGTTTCGAGAAGAACGTGATGAACGCGATCTCCGGTAACCGCGTCTCGCAGGTCGAATACCAGTTCAAGATGACCCGTTCCGCGATGAACAAGGGCAAGGACCTCAAGTCCACGAAGAAGCTCGTCGACGACCTCAAGGCCATGCTCGTCAAGGACGCCGGCATCCTCGACGGCGGCGCCGCCGACAAGGAGGGCGGTTTCACCAAGTTCATCACCAGCGCCGTCGGCCAGGCGTTCCTCATCCTCATCCGCGAGGGTCTTGAGGCGTTGCTCGTCGTCGCCGCCGTGATCGCCTACCTCGTCAAGTCCGGCAACAAGCGTTTCACCAAGTGGATCTACCTGGGCGTCGTCGCCGGCCTCGCCGGCTCAGGCATCATCGCCGTGATCTTCACGCTCCTGTTCGGCGGCTCCGGCCCGCAGCAGGAGATCATGGAGGGCGTGTGCGCCCTGATCGCCATGGGCATGCTCCTGTGGACCAGCAACTGGATGCTCAACAAGTCGAGCGTCGAGGCGTGGAACCGCTACATCCGCACCAAGACCGAGGCAGCCGTCAAGTCCGTCTCCGCACAGGTCGAGGCCGGCGAGAAGGTGGCGTTCGGCACGATCGTCTCACTCGCCATGCTGAGCTTCCTCGCCGTGTTCCGCGAGGGTGCCGAGACCGTGATTTTCTATCAGTCCATCTACTCGATGAGCCAGGATTCGAAGGGCATGTGGACGGGCGGCATCGCCGCGGCCGTCGTGCTGGTGATCATCTTCCTGATTATCCGCTTCACCTCCGTGAAGATCCCGATCGGCCCGTTCTTCCTCGTCACGTCGATCCTGATGTCCGTGCTGGTCGTCGTCTTCGCCGGCGGCGGCGTGCACGCGCTTATCGAAGGCGACCTGCTGCCCGCCATCTATCTGGACGGCGTGCCGACGAACGACTGGCTCGGCTTCTACCCGTACGTCGAGTGCATCGTCGCGCAGGTGCTCGCGGCCGTCGCCGTGATCGCGCTGTTCGTGGTCGGTTTCGCCAAGCAGCGCAAGCTCAAGGCGTCCGCAGCGAAGGCCGGTTCCGCGAAGGCCGGTTCCGCCAAGTAAGACTTTCCCGAGTAATCGATAATTCAACCAACAAGCTGTGAAGTCCCTGTTGTGGGGTTCCTTCACTCCCACAAGAAAAGGATAGAGAAATGATGAAGAACAAGAAGATCGCCGCCCTGCTCGGCGTGCTGCTCGCCGGTTCCATGGCGTTCTCGCTGGCCGCCTGCGGCTCCTCCGACAGCTCGAATACCTCCGCCAAGTCGGACTCCTCCTCGCAGTCCTCCGACTCGAACTCCGATTCCTCCGCCTCCGATTCCGGCACCGGCTTCGAAGAGGTCCCGGTCGGCCCGTCCGGCACCGCCGAGGAGCAGGATCAGGAAGTCGGCCCGCTGACCGTCGGCGCCGTCTACTTCCAGCCGATCGACATGGAGCCGTCCTCCATGGGCCTCAAGGCCGCGGACGCCTCCTTCCACCTCGAGGCCGACATCCACGCCAACAAGAAGGGCACCGAGCTCGGCTACGGCAAGGGCGACTTCATCCCGGATCTGACCGTCAACTACACGATCATCGACAAGTCCACCGGCAAGGAAGTCGAGGGCGGCACCGCCACATCCGGCACCTTCATGCAGATGAACGCCTCCGACGGCCCGCACTACGGCGCCAACGTCAAGCTCGACAAGGCCGGCACCTACCAGCTGAAGCTCTCGATCGAGTCCCCGGCCAAGAAGGGCTGGATGCTCCACGTCGACCCGGAGACCGGCGTCAAGGGCCACTTCTGGACCGAGCCCCTCGAAGTCACCTTCGACAACTGGGAGTACACTCCGCGTCAGTGGTGATTTCCGTAGGAAATCACCACGGCGGAGTGGCCGAGCCGTGAAGCGAACAGCCGTTCGCGTAAGCGAACGTCCGTTATTCGCCGGTGATGCCTCCCTCTGACGAGGGAGGTGGCATCGCGAAGCGATGACGGAGGGAGAGAAGAAGAGCGGCGCAAGCCGCGGAGAACACGGTATCGGCCGAAGGCCGATTCCCTCTCATCACGGCTGCCGCCGCGGTCTCTCCCCCAGTCGGCTTCGCCGACAGCCCCCTCGTCAGAGGGGGCTTCAGTCCGTTTTGCGGTAATCTCTCCCTCAGTCCGCCTATGGCGGTCAGCTCCCTCATCGCAGGGAGTCGCATACAATCGAAAGGGCGCGAATGCTGGAACAATTCGTTGCGGTGATGCCGGGGACACTGGCACCCGCGTTGCTGGTCATGTGCCTGAGCGTGACGCTCACGGTCGGCGAAGGCAAGGACAAACCGTTCAGCGCCCACTGGCGTCTCTACGGCCTGCTGCTCGGCACGGTCGCGGCCATCGTGTTCGCCGCCCTCAGGGCCACCGCCGTCATCAACCAGCGCACCTTCGTCAACCAGCCGGTGCTCACCGTGGCCGTCATCGTCGACGTGCTCGCCATCGTGGCCGTCATCGCCGGGCACTGGATCACCACGGACTGGCGCAAACACGCGCCGCTCATGCACGCGGCCAACGCGGTCGGCGCCCTCGCCATCGCGCTCACCGTCTTCTACGCGCTGCCGGACGTGATCCTCCAGCTCACAATCTGGGTGGAGCCGGGCGAGACCGCGTTCACGTCCGCGATGCTGCTGCGCGCGCTCGGTTTCGTGCTCGGCGTCGTCATGTCCGTCATCGTCGCGGCGATCTTCCGCACGATGCGCAACACCGCCGTGCGGCCCGCGTTCACCGCGGCCGCCGCGCTGATGATGGCGATTCTGTTCGTCCAGCACGCGACCGGACTGCTGCAGATCATCCAGGCGCACTCGCTGCTCTTCCCGCACTTCCTGTTCCAGCCGCTCGTCTGGTCCATCAACCACAACACGCAGATGATCATCGCGCAGGGCGTCGTGTTCGTCATCCCCGCCATCGCGTCGATCGTCGCCGGCTTCCGCACGCCGACGAAACCGCGCGACGGCGAGAACGAGGCCGACGTGCGACGGCACAAGGCGTTCCGCCGTCGTGCCGTCGCCGCGGCCGTGTGGAGTCTCGTCGCCGCGATCGGCGTGACCGTGACGCTCACCGCGGGCGTCGCCGCGACCACGCGCACGATCACGCTGTCGCCGCCGGAAGCGTATTCGCTGAAGGACGGCGTGGCGACGATTCCGTTCAGCCAGGTCGAGGACGGGCATCTGCACCGCTTCGAATACAAGGCGAAGGACGGTACCTCGATGCGGTTCATCATCATCAAGAAGAACGGCGGCGCGTACGGCATCGGCCTCGACGCGTGCGAGAACTGCGGCGACGCCGGCTACTACGAGAAGGACGGCAAGATCATCTGCAAGAAGTGCGAGGTCGCGATCAACCTGGCGACCATCGGATTCAAGGGCGGATGCAACCCGATCCCGTTCCCGTACAAGACCGGCAACGGCAAGATCACGATCCACACCGCCGACCTGGACGCCCTAAGCGCCCACTTCCAGTGACTATGCATGCGCCCCCTTCAGGGGGAGCGGGGTGGAACGTGAGATGGTCTCCCTCGTCAGAGGGAGGCAACAACGGAACAAGGAGGAACAATGTTCTTTCTGCGAATGATCGCGCGGTCGTTCACGCGCCAGCTGCGCAGGCGGCTGCTCATCGCCCTCACCGTGTGCCTGTCGGCCACGGTGAGCGTGGCGATGCTCGGCGTCGTGTTCGACGTGGGCGACAAGCTCAACGCCGAACTGTCGACGTACGGCTCGAACATCACCGTGCAACCGAAGTCGGACGCCGTCGTCTCCGACCTGTACAACACGGAGGGCGCGACGGGCGGCGCGGCCGCAGAATCCGACCCGACGTCGTTCCTCAAGGAGTCCGACGCGGCGAAGATCAAGACGATCTTCTGGGCGTTCAACATCACGAACTTCGCGCCGCAGCTCAACGTGCACGCCGAGGTCTCGGGGGCGGACGGTGGCGGACAGTCGGTCAATGCGCCGATTGTCGGCACGTGGTTCAACAAGAAGCTGAAGCTCGAATCCGGTGAGACCACCGTTGTGGGCGTCGAGGGCATGCGCTCGTGGTGGACGCTCGACGGTACGTGGCCGAAGGACGATTCCGACCAGGGCGTGATCGGCGCGACTCTCGCGCAGCAGCTCGGCGTCAAGCGCGGCGACACGGTCACGCTCACCAAGAAGACCGCGTCCGGGCAGACGCACACGCAGAAGATTCGCCTCACCGGCGTCTACGATTCCGGCGACGACGAGAACGGTTCGCTGTACATCGCCTCGTCCACCGCGCAGGTGCTCGCCGACTTGCCCGATTCGATTGACAAGATCGAGGTGAAGGCGCTCACCACGCCGGAGAACGATCTGGCGCGCAAGGCCGCGAAGAACCCGGCCGCGTTGAGCCAGGACGAGTGGGAGACCTGGTACTGCACCGCCTACCCGAGCTCGATCGCCTACCAGATCGAAGAGGTGATTCCGGGGGCGGTCGCCAAGCAGGTGCGTCAGGTCGCCGCATTGCAGGGCAACGTCCTGCAGAAGACGCAGGCCGTGATGATCCTGATGACGGTGCTGAGTTTGATCGCCGCCGCCGTGGCCGTCGCGAACCTGATGGTCGCGTCGATCGGCGAGCGCTCCAGCGAACTCGCGTTGCTCAAGGCGATCGGCGCGACCGATGGCGCGGTCTCCCGCCTGATGATGGCGGAGACGGCGACCGTCTCGCTGCTCGGCGCGGTGGTCGGCGCGGGACTCGGTTCGGGCGTCGCGCAGATCATCGGACAGGTGGTGTTCGGTTCCGGCATCACGATGCGTCCGATGGTGTTCGTACTCGTGTTCGTGCTGCTCGCGCTCACGGTCGCGCTGGCCAGCGCCTCGTCGATTCGCTCGATTCTGAGCCTCAAGCCCGCGGAGGTGCTCCATGGTCGCTGATCGTCAAACTATGCGGCCCCCTCTGATGAGGGGGCTGTCAGCGAAGCTGACTGGGGGAGAGACGAGTGGTACGGTGACTACCCCTCAGTCGTCTGTCGACGACAGCTTCCCTGACAAGGGGAGCCAAGAAGAAGGAGGGTTGCGATGACGAATACCGGCATGTTCTTCCGGATGCTGTTCAGTGCCGTGTTCCGCCGCCGTTCGCGTGCGGTCATGGCGGTCATCGCGTCGCTGGTCGGCGCGGCCACGCTGTTCTGCCTGGCGATGATCTGCATCGCCGTGCCGCAGCAGATGAACCAGGAGATGCGCGCGTACGGCGCGAACCTCATCGTCACGCCCACCGGTGATTCCGGCTCGAGTACGGAGTCCGACGTCTCGACGTCCGGTGATTCCGCGTCGGCATCCGGTGATTCCGCCGCGAAATCCACCGGCATCGACGCGGCGATGGTGCAGCACACCACCGAGATGGTCGCGGCGAAGGGCTCGCAGAAGCACGCCACCTACCGCTACGAGAACGTGCGCGTCAACGCCGCGCCGTACGTGATGGCCGGCGTGGACGCCGCCCAGGTGAGGAACCTCAACCATCATTGGGTGGTGGACGGCTCCTGGCCGACCGCCGGCAAGGTGCTCGTCGGCCGTGACGTCGCCGACGCGATGGGTTTGAAGGTCGGCGGCTCGATCACCATCGGCTACCGCGCCTCCGACAACGCCTCTTCTTCCTCGGCCTCTTCCTCTTCCTCCACCGCCGAATCCCCCGAATCCGACGCCGCTTCCCAATCCTCGCAATCGTCCCAGCAGATGCGCGACGGCCGCGTGAACAGCGACATCATGGACACCACCGGAACCGAGTTCCGCGTGGCCGGCATCGTCGACACCGGCGGTAGTGAGGATTCCATCATCTACGCGACCAACGCCGACGTCGACAAGCTCACCGGCGTGAAGCGCGGCGTGGATGTCATCGAATACTCGTCCGGTGCGAGCGATCTGAACGCGCTCGTCTCCAGCATCAACGACATGACGTCGATGCACGTGAAGGCGCAGCAGGTCACGAAGATCACCGCGTCGGACACGCGCATCATCACGATGCTGCAGACCCTGTTCTGGATCGTCTCGCTCGTCGTGCTCGTGCTCACGCTCGTCGGCGTCGGCACGACCATCAGCTCGATCGTCTCGCAGCGGCGCAACGAGATCGGCCTGCGCAAGGCGCTCGGCGCGAGCTCGGCCGCGATCGGCGTGGAGTTCTACGTCGAATCCGCGATGTACGGCCTGATCGGCGGCCTCGTCGGCACGGCGATCGGCTACGGGCTCGCCAGCTGGCTGTGCGTCGCCGTGTTCGAACGCGCGATCGCGTTCAACTGGGCGCTCGGCGTCGCGTCCGTGGTACTCGCCGCGCTCGTCGCCGTCGTCGCCTCCATCCCGCCCGTCCACCGCGCCACCCGCATCGACCCCGCCATCGTGCTTCGCGAGGAGTAAGGAAAACCACCATGTTGCTTGAACTCGACCATATTTCGAAGATCTACGGCGACCTGCATGCCGTGGACGACCTGAACCTCACCGTGCCGGAAGGTGAATGGCTGGCGATCGTCGGCTCGTCCGGCTCCGGCAAGACCACGCTGATGAACATGATCGGCTGCATGGACTCCCCGTCGAAGGGCTCCGTGAAACTCGAAGGCCGCAAGCTCGAGGACCTCAACGCCTCGCAGCTCGCCGACGTGCGCAAGAACATGATCGGCCTCGTGTTCCAGAAGTTCTACCTCGTGCCGCATCTGACGGCCGTGGAGAACGTGATGGTCGCCCAGTACTACCATTCGGTCGTCGACGAGGACCAGGCCATGAAGGCGCTGGAGCGCGTCGGCCTCAAGGACCGCGCCCACCATCTGCCGAGCCAGCTGTCCGGCGGCGAGCAGCAGCGCGTGTGCATCGCGCGCGCCCTCATCAACGAGCCGAAGCTCATCCTCGCCGACGAGCCGACCGGCAACCTCGACGAGAAGAACGAGAAGATCGTGCTCGACCTGTTCCGCCAGCTGCACGAGCAGGGCACGACGATCATCGTCGTCACCCATGACGCGCTCGTCGCCAGCTGCGCCCAGCGTGAGATCATGCTCAACCACGGCGTGCTCGTCGGCGAGAAGTGGAACGACGAGGCGGCGCGCAAGGCGTACGAGGCCGCTGGCGGACGTCCGGCCTCCACCGGCGCGCAGGTCGAGGGCGCGCAGACCGGCGAGACCGCCATCGGCTTCGCCGACCCCACCAAGGCCGCCAAGACCGGTGGCGAGGACTGAGCGGCCGGCGGCTAGGATGGTCGATATGCACGAACAGAGGAACGACAACACACGGAAGGCCGTCAGGACGGTCGCGCTGACGGCCGCGACGCTGGTGCTGCTGGGCGGCGTCGCCGGCTGCGCCGAGTCGAAGGCCACGCCGATGGACGACCAGTACGCCGGCAATTCGGGCGAGACCGAGAAGTCGCAGGAGGAGCAGTCGCAGTCCGGCGATTCGTCGTCCGATTCGTCGTCCGGCTCCGGCTCCGGCGATTCCTCCGATTCCTCCGCCGCGAAGGACACCGGCAACTACAAGGACGGCACGTATTCGATCAACGGCCAGTACGGCCCGGTGGGCGAGGACTCCATCGACGTCCACATCACGATCAAGGACCAGAACGTCCAGACCGTCGAGGTGATCGGCCACCCGTTCACATCGATCTCGAAGAAGCACCAGACCGATTTCGCGAACGCGATCAACGGCGTGGTGGACGGTAAGCCGCTCAAGGGCCTCAAGGTCGACAAGGTCGCCGGCGCCAGCTGGACGTCCGACGCGTTCAACAAGGCCCTCGACCTGGCCCGCGAACAGGCCTCCGTCCAGTAGCCATCCAGTAGCTATTCAGTAGCCATCCAATAGCCGCCGGCCGCCGGTCTCTGGCCGCCGGTCTCCGGGGTCTCAACAGCGTCCCCGGCGCTTTTCGGCGCGACTATTCCCGGGAATACGCGGTTTCGTCCGGGAATCTTTGCACTGATTGGTCCTCAGCGCAATAAATCCCGGAAGAAAGTCCCATTTCCCGGGAAAATTTGCGCTGACCGTGTCTCAGTGCAACTATTCCCGGACGATACCTCAGTTTTCCGGGATTCCTTGCGCCGAACGATGTGCAACCGTGAAGCCGCGTCGCCGTGAAGCCATGTCGCCGTGAAGCCGCGTACACTGGTGGGGTGTCTGAATGGGATACATGGTCATCCGCCGCGCGAACTCAGTCCGGCGTCGCGCGGGCCGGCTCCGGCATCATCCGCACCTGGCCTGCCGCCGCCCGTCTCTGGTTCGCCGACCGCCGGCCATCGGCCTTCACCGTCGCATTGCGCGAGCGCTTCGTCCTCTACTTCGCCCTGATCGTTGTGTGCTGGCTGCCGTGGATCGCGCTCACGTGGCCCGGCGCCATGCGCGACGACACGATGGCCCAATACCTTCAGGCGATGGGCCTGCACCACTACTACACGCAGCATCCGCTGTTCGACACCCTGATTTTCGGGCTCTTCTGGCATCTCGGCACCGCGGTCTTCGGCTCCCCGCTCGCCGGCCAGGCCGTCTACACGATCGTGCAGTCGCTCGCCCTCGCCGCCGGCATCGCATTCATGCTCTGCTACATCCGCAAGCTCGGCGCGCCCCTGTGGCTCGTCACCCTCGGCCTCGTCTACACCGCGACGAGTTACGTGGTCGTCGCCGCCTCGACCACGATGGGCAAGGATTCCCTCCACACGGTCTTCTTCCTCCCGATGGCGGTGATCTTCGCCGAAACATGCCTCACGCGCGGCCGCGTGTTGCGCCGCATGCCGGTCGCCGTCGCGTTCACGTTGCTCACGTTCGCGTCCGTCGCGTCGAAGCGCACGGCCCTGCCCATCGTCGTCTGCGCCGGCATCGGATTGCTGTGCGTCTGCGCTGGGCGGAAGCCCCGTCGCGATGATCTCCCCGCCGGCACCGCCGCGCCGCGCCTTTCCGACCGTGCCCGCGCCGCGATCTGCCTCGTCGTCGCCGTCCTCCTCGCGCAGACCGTGTTCGCGCCAATCGCCGCCGCCGCGACCCATGCGACCCCATCGCCCGGTCGCGAGGTCTGGGGCATCGTCACGCAGCCGGTCGCGCGTCTCGCCCACGACGACCCGTCCGCGATTGACCCCGCCCAGCGCCGCGCATTGGACGGGATCATGGATCTCGACAAGGCCGCCACGACCATCAATCCGCACCGGTCCGACGAGACGTTCCATACGCTCAAGGAGCCGCGTCGCGCCGACGACGGCACCGTCGTCGCGCCCGGTCCGACGACCACGCAGAAGCTCGCGGCCGTGCGCGCGTGGGCGCGGCTCGGCCTCGCGCATCCGCTCGTCTACGCGCGCGCGTACGCCGCCCAGACGCGCGGATGGTGGAATCCGCGCGTCAATTTCGCCTACCCCACGGACTCCGACTATCTGCTGCGCGGCGGCTATCTGAAGCAGTGGTCCACGTATCTGACCGCCGCCGAGGTGCGCCGCGCTGGCGGCGGCACCGGCGGCTCCGGCACGTCCGCCGGGTCCGCGCGCATGGCCGCCATCGCGCGCGACCTCGCGCCGCTTGCCGGCACGTCGGCGCGGCCGCGGTGGGCGCGCGACACGTTGCGCTCGGTCCGCGACTGGGTGCGCGGCACGGGCGCCGGCACGGTCGCGGCGGCCTCCGGCACCGCCGCCGGCAATCCGTTCACGTCGATGGCGCTCTATGTCACGTGGATTCCGTCGGCAGCCGCGATCGCGTTGATTGCAGAGTCGGTGACGCGACGTCGCCGTCGCACCGTCATCGCCGATTCCCGTGATTCTCGTGATTTCCATGATTCCCGTGATAACAGGGGAGCGCTCGCGGGCGTCGACGCGTCGATCGGCCCGCGTCTCGCCGCGTTCGGATTGCTGGTCTTCACCGTGATGTCGCTGTACGCCTCGCCCGAGGCGCTGTTCTGGTATCCGATTCCGGTGTTCTACGGTCTGCCGCTGTTCACGGCCCTGCCGTTCCTCCGTGATGTTCACGGCTCGCTCCACGCCTGATACGGTTCGCTCCGGGGTCTGCAACGGAAAACCGTGGCAAACCCCGGAGCGAACCGTGACGATGAGGGAGCGAACCGTGACGTTCCCGGACCGAACCCCTACGCCCCTACGCCATGATCTTCGTGCTCTCGACTTTGGCCACGTACCACTGGTTGAACCGCACCAAAGGCTTCCTCAGCACGAGTCCGACGAGCAGGATCGGCGGGACGAACAGCAGCAGCGCGCCCAGCGCCCGCCAGTAGTCCATGTCGTAGATGCCGGCGATGGCCGCGCGGATCATCGTCACCGAGTGGGTGACGGGCAGCGCCGGACTGATCGCCCCGATCCAGTCGGGCAGCATCTGCAGCGGGTAGGCGGCGTTCGAACCGGAGATCTGCACGATGAGCATGAGCACGCCGATCGCCTTGCCCACGTTGCCGAAGCTCACCACCATCGTGTACGTGAAGAACGAGAACACCAGCGAGCTCACCCATCCGGTGAGCATGAACAGCAGCGGATGCACGGCCTGCACGTGGATGAACAGCAGCGCGCCGCCCAGCGAGAACGTGCTCTGCAGCAGTGCGATCAGCGCGAAGATCCCGTAGTGGCCGAGGTACATCTGGTGCGGCCGCGGGTCGCCGAGCTCCTTGCGCGTGCGGCGCGACACCGTGGTCTTCAACGTGACGACCATGAGCAGCGCGCCCACCCACAGCGGCAGGAGGATGTACAGCGGCGCGAGCGACGAACCGAAGTCGCTCACCGGGAACAGTGCCTTGCGCGTGAGCTGGACCGGTGCCGCCAACGTGGCGGCCAGCGTATCCGGATTGTTGCCGAGCACTGCCCGGACCGTGCTCATGTCGCCGCTGTCCAACGCGGCCGCCAGCTTCTCGTCGAACGAGCCGAGCTCCTCGCCGGCCTTCGCGAGCTTGTCGGACACCGATTCCAGCGTCTCGCGCACGTCGGCTAGATTGGCCTGCGCGTTCGCCGTGGTCGTGTCGAGATCGCCGAGCGTGTTCTTAAGCCGCGTGGCGCCCGCGTCGAGCACCTGCGTGGCGTCGGTCACCGAGGCGTTCAGCTGCTTGAGCTGCGGCTTGACCTGCGTGTCGAAATCGGATTTCACGCCGGCGATCGCCTGCTTCGCCTGCGTGGCGAGGCTCTTGACCTGCGCATGCTGGTTCTGCGCGTCCGTGTTCTTCGCGCGCACGGCGTTCGCCGCGTCGGTGAGCCGCGTCTGAATCGTCTGCTGCAGGGCGATCGCCGTGTCGAGACGGTCGAGCATCGGCTGCAGCGCGGGCTGCAGATCGGTGGGCAGTTTGGCCTGCAAATCGGCGATCGACTGGCGGATCGTCTGGTAGTCGGCGATCTGCGTGCCCACGTGCTTCGCCTGCGTGTCGAGCGCGGCGGCCGTGTCCGTGGCCTGCTTGCCCGCGTTCGCATACAGGTCGTCGACCGAGTCGGCGACCGCGCCGTAGCTGTTCGCGCTGGCGGCGAGCGCGCTGGCGAGCGTGTCGGCGGCGGTGGTCATCGCGCCGGAGAGGTCGGTCGCGCCCTGTTTCGCGGTCTCGAGCTGCGTTCCGGCGGCGTCCGCCGCGTCGGAGGCGGTGTCGAGCAGCGCGTCGGATTCGGTGAGCAGCGAGCTCGCCGATCCGGTGATCGTCGCGTAGCTGGACAGCATCGACGACGTGTCGTTCAGCGTGGTCGCGAAGTCGCCGATGTTCGCGCTGAACCGGTCGAGCGCGGTCTTGGCGTTTGGCGAGGAGAGGTCGTCGGCGAGCTGCGACGCGATCGACAGGGCGGTGCCGGTGAGCGTCTTGGCGAACATCTGGTTGACCTGCGTGCTCACCTCGTTCGCGCCTTCGTTGGTGAGGTTCGGGGCGAGCGCGTTCTTCTTCTCGTTGTTGTAGAAGTCGATCTTCACGTGGTCGACGTCGGCGGAGAAGAAGGTCATCATCTTCTTGCTGAAGTCCTTGGGGATGACGATCGCCGCGTAGTATTTGCCGGATTTCGCGCCGTCGATCGCGTCGTCCTTCGTGGTGATCGTCCAGTCGAGCTGCGAGTTGGCGCGCAGCGTGTTGACGACCGTGTCGCCGATGGTGATCTTGATGGGGATCAGGTCGGACTTGTAGCCTTCGTCGACGCTCGCGACCGCGAACTTCAGGTTCTTGAGATTGTCGAACGGGTTCCAGCTGGCCGCGATGTTGAACCAGGTGAACAGGCCGGGGATCGCGACCAGGCCGATCGTGATGATGATGGAGACGACGTTGCTGGTCATGCGCCTCACGTCGCCGGTGAACAGTCGCCAGATCGTCCTCATCGCGCGGACCTCCCCTCGTGGTGTTGGTTGCCGTTGTGCTGGTCGCCGCCGCGCGTGTCGAACGGTTCGAACGTGTCGAACGTGTACGTGAGCGGCTTGGCGAGCTTCTCCTTCACCCGCCGCCTGTTGCGCTCCCGCAGCCGCTCCTTGTCGCGGATGTATGCGCGGATCGCCTCGTCGTCCAGGTTGCCGAGCTCCACCTGCCGGCGCAGGCTGTCGTTCATGAACTCGATGGTGACGAGGAACGCGATGATCAGCAGGATCCAGACGATCCACGTGAGCAGCGCCTCGAGCTTCGTGTTCGTGGTGAGCGAGAACGTGACGGCGAGCACG
The DNA here is from genome assembly GCF_056356895.1 of Bifidobacterium sp. LH_424. Taxonomy (NCBI): domain Bacteria; kingdom Bacillati; phylum Actinomycetota; class Actinomycetes; order Bifidobacteriales; family Bifidobacteriaceae; genus Bifidobacterium; species Bifidobacterium sp. LH_424. Next base: position 54,109 of record NZ_JBKEVC010000002.1, on the reverse strand, counting down.
ATCGGCACGACGATGCCGGCGACGAGCGCGCCGCGCTTGAGCCGCGGGTAGTGGACGGCGAAGCGCGCCGCCTGCCGTTCGATGCGCTCGCGGTAGCCTTCGTGGCTGGAGAGCATGCGCACGGCCGTGGAGAGCCGGTATTCGGTGCCGGGCATGTGCACCGGCTCGCCGATGATCATGTCGCTCTCCTCGATTTCGCGCGCGAACAGGCGGTTCACGTTCGCCATGAGCGGGCGGACGATCAGGCCGAGCGCGAGGCCGATCACGGCGAACAGCAGCAGGCGCGCGATCCGGGTGAACCAGTGGGCGCCGTAGAATCCGCCGATCGTCTCGCGGAACGCGTCGATCGAATACGTGAACGGGAAGAACGGGTACAGGTTGCGGAAGAAGTCCGGCATCATCTCGATCGGATACAGGCCGGACGCGCCCGGGATCTGCAGGATGATCAGCGCCACGCACACGCCCTTGCCGACGTGCAGGAACGTGGTGGACAGCGCGAACACGAGCGAGGCGTACACGAGCGACGTGATCATGCCGGTCAGGACGAACGCGAACGCGTTCACCGTCTGCACGCCGATGACGAGGTCGCCCACCGTCGTCACGAATCCCTGTGCGGCGGCGAACACGGAGAACAGGGTGAAGCGGCCCAGATAGCCCTGCGTGATCGTCATGTTCTCGATGCCCTCGTCGTCGGTCTCGAGCTTCAGGATCACGGCGAGCGCGAACGCGCCCACCCACAGCGCCATGTTGGTGAACAGCGGCGCCATGCCGGAGCCGTACGCGTTCACCGGGTAGAGGATCTTCGTGTCGAGCACGGTGGGGGAGAGCATGAACTCGGCGATGCGCTTCGTGTCGAGCGTGATGCCGCCGTCCGCGCCGCTGGTGCCGAACAATTCACCGAGCATGCTGGACGTGTCGAGCGCGCGCAGGTCGGTGGCGACCGTGTCGAGCCGCGTCTGCACGCCGGCGAGCGCCTTGTCGGTGTCGCCGAGCGCGGTGACCGTGTCGGCGGCCGCGCGGTCGATCTGGTCGAGCACGACGTTCGTCTGGCTGATGAGCGTGCCCTGGCTGGTGAGGCCGCCAGCGAGCGTGCCGGTCGTGCCGGCGAGCGTGTTGAGCCCGCTGTTGAGCTGCGGCAGCGCGCCGGTGGTGAGCGTCTTGCGCGCGTCGGTCGTCGTCGCGAGCGTCGACTGGGTGGCCGTGTTGAAGGTCGTGGCGAGGCCGGAGACCGACGTGACGGTCTTCGCCGTGTCGTCGTTGAGGGTTTTCGCGTTGGCGAGTGTTTCGGCGGTGGCCGCGTTGCGCTGTTCGAGTTTGTCGATGACCTGCTGCAGCGCGGTCGTGTCGAGCCCGGCCGGCGGGTTCGCGACGATGGCCTTGAGCTGGTCGAGGACCTGCTTGTTCGTCTGATTGACCTGCGTGAGCGTCGTCACCGCGTCGCCGACCGCGCCGTTCGCGACGGTGATGCCGCCCGCCACCCGCGTGACGCCGTCCGTCGCCTGCTGCGAGGTCTGCGACAGCAGCGACGTGCCGGTGTCGAGCGTGCCCGACGTGGTCGCCACGAACGTGTTGAGCGTCGACTGCGTGGCACCGATGAGCTGCGACGCGCTGCCGAGTCCGGTGCTCGCGTCGGCGGCGAGGCGCTGCACGTCGGCCAGCGCCTCGCGCGCCTGTTGCGTCTTCTGCGGCGTCGTTTTGAGCGTTTCGGCGAGTTCCTCGACCTTGCCGCGCGTGTTCGTCACGTCGCGTAGCGCGTCGTCGAGGGATTGCAGCGTCTTCGTCTGGAGCGTGCCGGCGGTGGTCTCGACCGTGTCGGTCGCCTTGTTGACGGTTTCGGAGAGGACCTCGCTTACCGTGGAGACGAATGTGCCGTTGACCTGCGTGTCCACCGTGCTCGCGCCGATGTCCGTGATCTTCGGGGCGATGGCGCTCGCCTTCTCGTTCACGTAGTATTCGAGTTTCGGTCGCGCGCCGCCGGTCACGACGCCGGCGAGACGGTCGCTGAAGTCCTTGGGGATGACGATGGCCGCGTACGCCTTGCCGGATTGGACGCGGTTCATCGCCTCGGCCTCGTCGGCGAACGTCCAGCCGAGCTGGTGGTTCGCCTTGAGTTGTGTGATGATCTGGTCGCCGAGGTTCTGCTTGCCGATGAGCGCGCTGTTCGTGCCTTTGTCGTTGTTGGCGACGACCACCTGGATGCCTTGCGTGTTGCCGTACGGGTTCCAGAATCCCACGATGTTGAACCATGCGTACAGCGGGGGGATGAAAGTCAGTCCGGCGGCGATGACCCATGCGGCCGGCACTTTCAGCATGCGGATGAGGTCGCGTTTCACGATTGCGAGAACGTTGCCCATGCCTGTGATTCCTTCTACTTGCTGTCGTTCGATGCTGTTGCTCGAAACGATTTTCCAGTGTTCACCCTAGTGGAGGGTGATGAAGGAACCCCGCCGATTGCCGTGTCGCTAGTCAATCTGCCTAATTTGTGATGGCTGATGTGTGCTTATTTTTGGCCCCCTCTGACGGGACATCGCCGTGAAGCAAACGCCAGAGGCGTTTGTAGGCGATGTGCGAGCCGACAGGCGAGCCGATGCAAGGCAGCCGAAGCCGGGTGGGGGAGAGATAGCTGGAACGTGACGTTCGCGGTATCTCTCCCCCAGCCAGCCGCCGGTCAGGAGGCGATGGAATCGCCGGAGGTGGTGGAGCCGGATTCGGTGTCGGACGAGCTGCTGGACGAGCCGGAGCTGCTCGAACCGGAGGAGCCCGAGCCGGACGAGTTGGAATCGCCGTTGGAGGAGCCGCCTTGGCTGTTGGACGAACCGCCGGGGCCCATGCCGCCGCTCGGCGGCTCGCCCATCTGGCCGCCCATGCCGCCGCCCTGGCTGTTGCCGTTCGAGGCGCCGCTGGGCATCTGGCCCATCTGGCTCGTGCTCTCGCCGCGGCCGGAATCGGAGAACGCGGTGACGACCGCGCCGCCCGCGATGCCGCCGAGCAGGCCGCACACCAGCGTCACGCCGGCGATGATCGCCACCGTCTTGCCGCCCAGCTTCGGATGCTTCGCCTTGCCGTCGCCGGGAGCGCCAGGGAAGCCGTTGGATGCGCCGGGAATACCGGTGCCGGGCGTTCCGGGCACGCCATTGCCGGCTGCGACGGCCGGATCGCCCGGCGCATACGGTGCCTGCGGTGCGCCCGGCGCCGCGAACGCGTTCGTATCGGCGGTGCCCGTACCAGTTCCGAATCCGGTGCCGTTGCCGGCCGGAGTACCGGCGTATCCGGCGTGTCGGGACTGGTCGCCGACCGGCTGGTAGGCCGGCTGCTGGGCGGACGCCCACGCCGGCTTCGCGCCGGCGGCCGTCCGGGCTGCGTCACCGGTGGTGTTGCCGGTGACGCTTGCGGTGCCCGTGGCCGCGGTGCCGGCAACGCCACCCGTCGGCGGCAGGGTCTGCGTCGCCGCGGCGGCGCGCGCGTCGGCCGCCGCCGGGCGCTCCTTCTCGGGGATGACCTGCGTCGCGTCGGTCGCGGCGGTGGTCTTGGTGTCGAGCACCTGGGTCTTGTTCGTGTCGTTGGTGGTCATGGTGGGGTCCTTTCGCGGGAAGTGTGGGTGAAGTTGTGAGGTGGTCTCTCCCCCAGTCATCCTTCGGATGACAGCCCCCTCGTCAGAGGGGGCCGAGTTGGAGGGGTCACATCGTCCAGGTGGTGGAGGTATTGAACTGGGTGTCGTAGGAGGAGCGGTCGATCAGGTCGGTGGCGAGCGTGGTGCCGTCGCCGGTGGCCGTGTCGGGCAGGGTCGTCGCGTAGTCGCCGGTCACCGTCACGGTCACGGTCACGTCGGAATCGCCCTTCACGACGGTTTTGCCGTTCGCCTTGATCGTCACCGTGTTCCCGTCGGCGTCGACGACCTTGCCGCCGCTCGCGACGTTCAACGCGGAAACGGTCGTGCTGTCGGTCACGACCCACGTGGAGGAGCCGTCCACGTTCACCGTGATCGGCGCGTCGCTCGTCGTGCCGTCGCTCGCGCTCGCGTTCTCGGTGATGCTCGCGGCGCCGGTCCACGTCGATCCGTCGAGCAGGTTCAACGTGACCGACGAGATCGTGTCCGCGCTGACCGTGCCGGCGAGCGTCTGGTTGCGCCCGGTGAACGTGACGGTCGCGCCGTTCGATCCGGCGGGCCCCCAGTTGTTCGCGTCGTTGCCGGCCGCGGTGATGAGCGCCGCCTTCGACGAGTCGAAGTCGAGCGTCGTGTTCGACAGGACTACGTCGGCGGTGGTGTTCGTGAAGTAGAACATCGAGCCGGATTCGATCGACGATTTCAGCGTCGAATCGGCGGCCTGGAACGTCGCGTGCTCGCCGGTCGAGGCTTCGGCGTCGCCGGAGGTCGACTGGTAGATGATCACGCCGTTGGCGACCGGGTCGCTGGCCGTCTTGTCCGTGATGGTGCTCGTCAGCGTCGAATCCTTGATGAGGATCGTGTTGAGGCCCTCCATGCCGGCGATCTGCGAGCCGGTGGACGTGCCGGTCACGTTCGTCACCTGCACGTCGCCGGTCGAGTAGAGGAGCGGCGAGCCGGAGCCCGCGGTCTTCAGGTCCGCCTCGTTGAGCGAGATCGAGCCGCCGCCGCGGTCGGTGGCGACGGTCGCGCTGTGGTCGCCCTGCGTGTCCGCGGTGACCTCGCCGGCGAGGATCGTGCCGGAGTAGGTCGCGTCGAGGGCGCGCGAGTTGTCGCCGGTCGTCGAGATCGTCGTGTCGTGGACGAGCGCGGTGCCCGAGTCGGTCGCGAACACGCCGTTCGAGCCGGACGAGTCGGCGGTGAGCTTCGACCCGTCGATGACGGTCTTCGACTTTTTGCCGACGGTCAGGCTGACCGAGTTCGTGCCGTAGAAGTTGTTGTTGTCGGCGCTGTCGGAGTCGCCGGATTTGGTGAGCGTCGCGCCGGTGAGCGTCAGCGTGCCGCCGTTCTGGGCGAGGGCCGCGTTCTGGTCGGCGTTGGTCGCGGCGGTCGTGTCGGACGACGTGATTTCCTCGCCGTCGGCGGTGAGCGCCGCCGTGTACGAACCGGAGTAGTCGTAGGTCATCGTGTTCGCGCCGCCCATGCCGGCCATCTGTCCGGAGACGATCGTATTGCCGCCGCGGGTCGAGGTGTTGCGCAGGATTGCCGTGCCGGCCGCGCCGCCGCCGAAGCCGACGATGAGCGCCGTACCGGCGGCGATTGCGGCGAGCTTGCCGGTCGTGGCCTGCGCGGTGCGGGCGCCGCGGGTGTTGTGGGGGCGGCGAGTGCCGCGGCCCGGAGTCGATTCGTGTGATTCGCGGAAGCTCGTGGAGGTGGTGCCGCCCCGCCGCTTGCCGGAGGTGTTCCTGATGCCCATGATCGTGCCTTTCGTCGTGCCCGCCGCGATGCTTGCGGTGGCGGGCCTTTCGTGCTTGCTGATATCAGTACACCGCCGGTTCCGGGGAAAGGGCTTGCGCGAACGTGCAGGTCGTCTGCGACCTTGCGAAGCAACCTCTGAACAATTCTTGACCGTTACCTGAAAGCCCCTCCGCCTTGGCTCCTCTCTCTGACTTGGCCCCCTCTGATGGGACATCGCCGTATAGCAAACGCCGGAGGCGTTTGTAGGCGATGTGCGAGCCGACAGGCGAGCTGATGTGGGGTCAGCCGAAGGCTGTCCGTGATTGCGGGGGCCGTATAGCAAACGCCGGAGGCGTTTGTAGGCGATGTGTGAGCCGACAGGCGAGCCGATGTGGGGTCAGCCGTAGGCTGTCCTTGATTGCGGTCGGGCTCCCGGCGAAGCCGGGTGGGGGAGAGATAGCTGGAACGTGACTGTTCGCGGTATCTCTCCCTCCGACCGCCTTCGGCGGCCACCTCCCTCGTCAGAGGGAGGCAATTCGGGGCCGGACGGGTCGCGTCGTCCGCCGTGGACCACTTCCCCCGTCAGAGGGAGGCACTGCTCCCCGCTCAAAAAAGGGGTGCCAAATGGACGATATTCCCGATTTACAGCGCTAAACACCCGTTTCGATGGGGACGAAACGGGTGTTTGACGCTGTAAATCCAGGAGAACGGGGGTTTGAACCGGGGTTTGTGATGTCTGGGGCCACCCTCAGTCCCGCTTCGCGGGCCCCGCAATCACGGACGGCCTGCGGCCGACCCCACATCGGCTCGCACATCGCCTACAAACGCTTCCGGCGTTTGCTTCACGGCGATGTCCCGCCGGCGGGAGCACGTAGCCGGCATGTTAGCCTGTTGGCATCGTGCGTGGGAAGGAGTCGTCATGGGGAAATCATCGGGGGCTGAATCATCGCGATCGACGAAGGCCGAGTCGTCGCAAGTCTCATCGTCGCAATCGTCGCGAAACGAGTCAACGCAAACGGAATCATCGCGAAACGAAACGACGACAAACGGACGCACGGCGGCGGGCGAGGAGGCGGCGGTGACCGCCGACCTCGTCGCCGCCGAACTCGACGAACAGGACCGACTCGACGCGCGACGGCTGCCGTGGCTCATCCGCATGTACGGCGTGCTGGTGCTGCTCGACGGCCTCGTCACGCTGCCGGTCGTCGTGCTCGCGTCCGTCGACGCCGTGCGCGCGATCATGCGCGGCGAACTCACGTTCCACGCGGCCAGCCTGACCGCCATCCTCACCGGACTGCAGGCGCTCGTCCTCATCGCCAACGCGGCCGCGCTCATCGTGTTCGGCGTGCTGCTGCTGCGCAACTGGCGACGCTACGCGGCCCGCTGGGCATACGTGCTGATGCCGGTCACGCTCGCCGAAGGCATGCTGTCGCTCGCGCTCGACGGCCTCGGCGCGAACCTCATCGCGCCGGCCGTGCGCATGGCGATCCTCGTCGCCGTGTCCATCGCGTGCGATCCGGGGCTCGCCGAGGAACGACGGCTGCAGCGTGCGCTCAAACGCATGGACGACCGCGACGCCTACGAGCGCGCCGTCGAGGCGGGCATGCTCGGGCGCGACCCGTCCGGCAAAGGGTACATCGCGCTCGACTTCTTCAACATCTTCTGGCTGTTCGCCGTGGCCTGCGTGTTCGGCCTCGCCGTCGAGACCGTGTACCACTTCGCGATGTACCACGGCGAACTCCAGGATCGTGCCGGGCTGCTCTGGGGCCCGTTCTCGCCGATCTACGGGTGCGGGGCGGTGCTCGTCACCGTGGCATTGAACCGGTTGTGGAAGTCGAACCCGTTCCTGATCTTCTGCGCGAGCGCGGTGATCGGCGGCACGTTCGAATACGCGACCAGCTGGTTCATGGAGGTGGCATTCGGCATCACCGCATGGGACTACACCGGGCAATGGCTGTCGATCGACGGGCGCACGTCCGGCAAATACATGGTGTTCTGGGGGCTGATCGGCGTGGTGTGGGTGCGCTGGATCCTGCCGCGGCTGCTGCGGCTCATCAACCGGATCCCGTGGAAGGTGCGGTATTCGCTCACCGCCGTGTGCGCCGTGCTGATGCTCGTCGACATCGCGTTCACGCTGATGGCGCTTGATTGCTGGTACGGCCGCATGGCCGGGTTGCCGCAGGATTCGCCCATCACCCAGTGGTTCGCCACGCACTACGGCGACGCGTACATGGCGAACCGCTTCCAGACGATGACCATCGACCCGTCCAAGGCCGGCAGGGTGTAGTGGTCGGCTGTCTTCATTTGGCCCCCTCTGACGAGGGGGGCTCCCGGCGAAGCCGGGTGGGGGAGAGACGGCTGGAACATGGCTGTTCGTGGTATCTCTCCCTCCGACCGCCTTCGGCGGCCACCTCCCTCGTCAGAGGGAGGCGATGGAAAAGGAGCATCAGCGTTCCGTCACAGGCCGTACTGTTCGTGGGCGAACTTCTCCAGCGCGGGGATCGAGCGCTTGACCTTTTCGGTGTCGATGCAGTAGGCCATGCGGAAGTAGCCGGGCACGCCGAAGCTCTCCGACGGCACGAGGATCAGGTCGTACTCCTTCGCCTTGAGGCAGAACGCGGTCGCGTCCTCCTCGAGCGCCTTCGGGAAGATGTAGAACGTGCCGCCGGGGCGCACCACGTCGAAGCCGATCGAGGTGAGCGCGTCGTACAGCAGGTTCATGTTCGTCTCGTACACGCTCAGGTCGCTCGTCTCGTCGAGCACCTTCGCGACGCCCAGCTGGATCGAGCTCGGCGGGCAGTTGTGGCCGGTGCCGCGCGAGATCTGGCCCATCATCGGCACGAGCAGGTCGGCATCCGTGGCGGTCGGGTTCACCGCCACGTAGCCGATGCGCTCGCCCGGCAGGGAGAGTGACTTCGACCACGAGTAGCAGGTGAGCGTGTTCGCGTAGAAGTTCGCCGGGTACGGCTGGGTGCCGCCGTCGAACACGATCTCGCGGTACGGCTCGTCGCTGATGAGGAAGATGTCGTGGCCGTATTCGGTCTGCTTGGCGGTGAGGATCGCGGCGAGGCGCTTGAGCGTATCGGCCGAGTAGACGGCGCCGGACGGGTTGTTCGGCGTGTTGATGAGCACGGCCTGCACGTTCGGGTTGAGGGCCGCCTCGAACGCGTCGAAGTTGATCTGGAAGTTCGCGGTGTCCGCGGGGATGACGGTCAGGTGCGCGCCCGTGCCGTTCACGTACGGCTGGTATTCGGGGAAGTAGGGTGCGAACGTGATGATCTCGTCGCCGGGCTTGGTGACGGCGCGCATCGCGTGCGCGAGTGCGCCGGCCGCGCCGGTCGTCGGGAAGATGTGGTTGCCGGTGTAGCTGGTGCCGAAGCGGCGGTTCAACGAGTCGGCGATCGCCTCCTTGACGGACGGGATACCGAGCGACGGGGAGTAGCCGTGGATGGCGACCGGATCGCCGTGCTCGTACAGGTCGACCATCGTCTTCGCGAAGTCCGGCGGGGCGGGCACGCTCGGATTGCCCAGCGAGTAGTCGAACACGTTCTCGTAGCCGATCTCCTTGCCACGCGCCGTCGCGTACTCGCTCAGCTCGCGGATGACGGACTTGCCGCCCAGCATCGCCTTGTATTCCTCGTTGATCATGGGTCGCTCCTTGTTCGAAGTCAGATACCCCTATTCAACCACCGTTGCGTCCGATTCGTGGTGCTCCCTCCACGTATCAGCATGACGCGTGATGAATCGGCCGAGCCCGCCAACGGCCCAAAGAGGCAGGTTGGCGACCCATGACTCATCACGGTAGTCGGCGAGACTGGTTCGTATGGCATGGACGATCGGGAATCGCGCATACGCCACTTTCAGACTTCTTGCCCGCAGATTCTGCTCCGCCTTCACCTCGATGGGATACACGGCGCCGTCTTTCTCGATGGAGAAGTCGATCTCCGCGTGCCCCTGCGGATTCGACCAGTAGGTCGGCTCGTACCCTTGGGCCACCAGCTGTTGGCAGACGTATTGCTCGGTCAACGCCCCCTTGAATTCGGTGAACACGCGGCGGTTTTCGGTGACGACGGACGGGTCGAGGCCGGCCAGCGCACCGAGCAGGCCGATGTCCGACGTGAACATTTTGAACGTGGAGGTATCGATGTAGCCATTCAATGGCTCACGCAGCGCCGTGACGCAATGCACCTGTTGGATGATGCCATAATCCTTCAGCCACATGATGCTCTCCTCGAAGTCGCGTGCTCGCGCTCCGGGGCGTACCACGCCGTATACGAACTTGCGGTTCTCCTTGGCGAGTTGGGTCGGCAGGGTGCGCCATACCAATCGGATTCGTTCCAGCATCCGTGGTGGTGCGTGCTTGGAGAAATCCAGATCGTATGCGTCGAGAATCTCCTGTTGGATGGATCGGATTTCCTGCATCGGTGAACCTCCCAGATGAGCGGATACGGCGGCCGGCATGCCGCCGACCACCGTGTAGCGCTTCAACAGGTCGGTCAGGCGCGTAGCGAACGTCGGGTTGATGCGTTCGGGTTCTCCGTTTCTGATCAGATCCGCCAATCGTTGTTGGCCGGCGTTGTCCAGATACTCAAGAAAGGACAACGGGTGGAGGGTCATCATATTGACCTTGCCTACGGGGAACGATGCGTCCGGATGCTTGGACACACCCATATAGGAGCCGGTCGCGATGATGTGTTGCTCCGGAGTCTCCTCGCTCAGGTATTTCAATGCGGTGAGCGCTCGCGGACATTCCTGAATCTCGTCAAGGAAGATCAAGGTCCTGCCCGGCTGTATGTCCCTTCCGGCATAGATAGATAGATTGTCGAGGACGGTGTGAGGGTCGAGGGTGTGATCGAACAGGCCGATGGCGTCGATGTCGCGCATGAAGTCGATGCGCAGGACGTCGTCGTAGAATCGTCTGCCGAATTCGCTGACGATCCATGTCTTTCCGGTCTGGCGGGCTCCCCGAAGCAGCAGGGGCTTGCGATTCGGCTGCTGCTTCCATGTCGACAGGTCGTTCATCAGGCCTCTGCTGAGTCGCTCACCCATGATTATCCTCCTAAAATGTGGGAGTCAGCCACATTTTATCATCTAAAAATGTGGCTGACTCCCACATTTTTAGATGATAAAATGTGAGGCGCTCCGTGGCCCACGATTCCCCGGGTGAAAATCGTGAGTCGGAATCGGCGGGTATCACTTTACTTTCATGCAAGTAAAGTGATATACTGGGCATGTCGACATCGCCATCTCCTCCCGGTCGAATCATCATTCGCTTGTGTAATCAGACAGCCCATCGCACGGAACGTTTCGCGCGTCGCCGCCGGCGCGCCGTCATCAACGCAAGGAGACCCATCATGGCCACGACACCTCTGAACACCGTCGGAATCACCGAAGCGACCCATGCCGCCGCCGGAACCGTCAAGACCGTCGGCCTTGCCGGCGCCGATACGTCAAGCGCAACCGCCGGACCCCCGGACCGGACCGACAGCCGGACCGGCGCGCCGCAACCCGCCATCGACCCGGCGGCGGCCGCGGCGGCGCTGAACCAGATAGCCGCCGACCGCGACGGCAACGCCGAACGGCTGATGCCCCCGAAATGGTGGTATCCGGTCAACGGCGTGATCGCCGGGGTCATGTACCTGCTGTGTGCGCAATTGTTCGCACAGTTCGCCGTCATCGAATTCGATGCGGACGGCTGGCTTGTGGAAGCCCGATTCCCGTTGCTCGAATCGGTATCGTATATGGCCGCGGCCGCAGCGCTGTGCTATGCGCTGTTCGAGCTGGGAGAGTGGCGCAAACGCCAGATCGGCTCCGACTACAGCGTGTTCATGGGCGAACTGCGGCCACGGAACGTGTTCATGTGGGTCGTGCTGATTGTGCAGCTCATCGTCCAGATCGGCGTGTTCGTCCTGCTGCTCTGGTGGATGCTCCATCAATCGGCGATGCCGGAGATGCCCATGGTCGTCGGCGTCGTGATGGGCGCGGTGCTCGCCCTCTGGGATTACCTGTACGATCGATACTTCATCGCGACGATCAAGAAGGAGGGGCGGTGAGCGCCATGGGCAGTGATGCAGGCAAAGCGCCGGGCTTGGGCAAGGCTCCAGGCATCCGCGGCTTCGGTGCCGTCGAGCCCCGGTTCGACGCCGTCATCCACGAGCCGACGCGCCTGCGCATCTGCGGACTGCTTTCCTCGGTCAGGGAGATGCGTTTCGCCGACATCCGCGAGGCGCTCGGGCTGAGCGACGCGATGTGCTCCCGCCACCTCAACACGCTCGCCGGCGACGGGTACATCGCCCTGGTCAAGCGGCCGGGCGAATCGACCCGTCACATGGTCACATGGGCGGCCATCACGCCGGAGGGCCGCCGGGCGCTCGCCGGGCACCTGGCCGCGTTGCAGGCCATCGCCCAAGGGGCTGTTCTCTAGGGCCTCCGGTCCACGGTTCCGAGCTGGAGGGAATCGTGGACCGGAGGCCTGCCGATCGGGAATCAGAAGTCCCAATCGTCGTCGTCGGTCTCCTCGGCCTTGCCCATCACGTAAGAGGAGCCGGAACCGGAGAAGAAGTCGTGGTTCTCGTCCGCGTTGGGCGACAGGGACGCGATGATCGCCGGGTTCACGTCGCAGATCTCCGCCGGGAACAGCGCCGGGTAGCCGAGGTTCATCAGCGCCTTGTTGCCGTTGTAGCGCAGGAACTTCTCCACGTCCTCGGTCAACCCCACGCCGCCGTACAGCGACTCGGTGTACTCCACCTCGTTGTCGTACAGCTCGTTCAGGAGGTCGTACGTGTACTCGCGCAGCTCCTCGCGCTTCGCCTCGCCCACCAGCTCCAACCCGCGCTGGTACTTGTAGCCGATGTAGTAGCCGTGCACGGCCTCGTCGCGGATGATGAGGCGGATCACGTCGGCCGTGTTCGTGAGCTTCGCGTGGCTGGAGAAGTACATCGGCAGGTAGAAGCCCGAGTAGAAGAGGAACGATTCGAGCAGCGTCGAGGCGACCTTGCGCTTCAGCGGGCTGTCGCCCTCGTAGTAGTCGAGCACGATCTGTGCCTTCTTCTGCAGGTACTCGTTCTCCTCGCTCCACGCGAACGCGGCGTCGATCTGCTCGGTCGAGCACAGCGTGGAGAAGATCGACGAATACGACTTCGCGTGCACGGACTCCATGAACGCGATGTTCGTGTACACGGCCTCCTCATGCGGGGTGAGCGCGTCCGGGATCAACGACACCGCGCCGACCGTGCCTTGGATAGTGTCGAGCAGCGTGAGACCGGTGAACACGCGCATCGTGAGCGTGTGCTCCTCCTCGCTCATCGCCTGCCACGAGGGGATGTCGTTCGAGACCGGCACCTTCTCCGGCAGCCAGAAGTTGCCGGTCAGGCGGTCCCACACCTCGAGGTCCTTCTCGTCCTCGAGTCGGTTCCAGTTGATCGCGCAGACGCGGTCGATGAGCTTCAGCGGTTTGCGCGGCACGGAAATCGGCGCCATGGTTCTCTCCTTTTCGGTTGGTTCGTTACGTTTCGGTGATTCGGTGGTGCGTGTGTCCGATTGTTCCGAATACACCTGCCGGTGCATGCGTATCTCTTGCTCCCCCTGAAGGGGGAGCTGGCGGCCGAAGGCCGACTGAGGGGGTGATTCGGAAGATCCGGGATTCAGTCGGTTTCGTCGTCGCGATTGTCGCGGTCCGCGAACTCCTCGGGCGCGGTGAGCCGCAGGATCATCCGGTACACGGTTTTCGACATGATGTTCCCCTTCTGATGTGGTGATGTGTGGTGCGATGACGTAGGTAAGTGGGCTGGGCGTCTGTATGCCCCCTCAGTCCCGCTACGCGGGCCAGCTCCCCCTAAAGGGGGCGCAGAGACGGCGACGGTTCTTGGCCCCCTCGACGGGACGTCGCCGTGGAGCAAACGCTGGAGGCGTTCGCAGGCGGTGTGCAAGCCGGCTTATTTCTTGGCCCCCTCTGACGAGGGGGCTGTCCGCGTAGCGGACTGGGGGAGAGATAGCCGGAACGTAACGTTTGCGGTATCTCTCCCTCCGACCGCCTTCGGCGGCCACCTCCCTCGTCAGAGGGAGGCAAGATGGCACCCCCATGGAATCGTGCGTGATGTGTGCGGCGTCAAGGCGCGGCGGGCGAAGGCGTACGAAGGTACGTCGAGTCCGCCGCAACGCAGACGACGCTCCATCAGACTGATGTGTGCGGAGACCGCTGTCCGAGACCGAAGACGTACAGGAGGTACGTCGAGTGTCGAGGAAAGGCGGTATACGCTCCATCAGAGCATGCAGGAGACGCAGCCGGCCACTTCGGTGCCTTCAAGCGCCTGCTGGCGGATGCGGATGTAGTAGAGCGTCTTGATGCCCTTGCGCCAGGCGTAGATCTGGGCCTTGTTCACGTCGCGCGTGGTGGCGGTGTCCGGGAAGAACAGCGTGAGCGAGAGACCCTGGTCGACGTGGCGTGTGGCGGCCGCGTACGTGTCGACGATCGCCTGCCATCCGATCTCGTAGGCGTCCTGGAAGTACTCCAGATTGTCGTTGGTCATGTACGGCGCCGGGTAGTACATGCGGCCGATCTTGCCTTCCTTGCGGATCTCGATCTTCGAGGCGATCGGGTGGATCGACGACGTGGAGTGGTTGATGTACGAGATCGACCCGGTGGGCGGCACGGCCTGCAGGTTCTGGTTGTACAGCCCATCGCGCAGGATCGCGTCACGCAGCGCCTCCCAATCGGCGACGCTCGGCACCGCGACCCCATAGCGCGCGAACAGCTCGCGCACGCGCTCCGTGCGCGGCGCGGCGGGAGCGCGGCCGTCCGTGTACTTGTCGAAGTAGTTGCCCGCGCCGGTCGGCTTCGCGTAATCGGAACGCTCGAATCCGATGAACGCCTTGCCGCGCTCGACCGCCAGATCGTGCGACGCGCGGCAGGCGTGGTAGGCGACGGTCATGAAATACATGTCGGTGAAGTCGAGCGCCTCGTCGGAGCCGTAACGCAGGCCCTCGCGCGCGAGGAAGCCATGCAGGTTCATCTGGCCGAGACCGATCGCGTGGCCTTCGTCGTTCGCACGTCGGATCGACGGCACCGCGTCGATCGACGTGTGCTCGGCGACGGCCGTCAGCGCGCGGATCGCCGTCTCGACCGTGCCGGCGAGACCGCCGTCCATCGCCTTCGCGATGTTAAGCGAGCCGAGGTTGCACGACACGTCGCGGCCCACGTGCTCGTAGGAGAGGTCGTCGCGGTAGACGCTCGCCTCCTGCACCTGCAGAATCTCCGAGCACAGGTTCGACATCGTCACGCGGCCGTCGATCGGATTCGCGCGGTTGACCGTGTCCTCGAAGACGAGATACGGGTAGCCGGATTCGAACTGCAGCTCGGCGAGCGTCGTGAAGAACTTGCGCGCGTCGATGTACGTCTTCCTGATGCGGTCGTCGGCCAGCATCTCGTCGTACTTCTCGGTGACGGAGATGTCGGCGAACGGCTTGCCGTACACGCGCTCCACGTCGTACGGGCTGAACAGCGCCATCCGCTCCTTGCGCTTGGCGAGTTCGAACGTGATGTCCGGCACGACCACGCCCAGCGCGAGCGACTTGATGCGGATTTTCTCGTCCGCGTTCTCGCGCTTCGTATCGAGGAAACGCATGATGTCCGGATGATGCGCGTTGAGGTACACGGCGCCCGCACCCTGACGCGCGCCCAGCTGGTTCGCGTACGAGAACGAGTCCTCGAGCAGCTTCATGACCGGCACGACGCCGCTCGACTGGTTCTCGATGTGCTTGATCGGCGCGCCCAGCTCACGCAGGTTGGAGAGGAGCAGCGCCACGCCGCCGCCGCGCTTCGACAGCTGCAGGGCCGCGTTGATGCCACGCGAGATCGACTCCATGTTGTCCTCGATGCGCACGAGGAAGCAGCTCACCGGCTCGCCGCGCTGCGCCTTGCCGAGGTTCAGGAACGTCGGCGTGGCCGGCTGGAAACGGCCGGCGAGCATCTCGTCGAGATAGGCGGTGGCGGCGGATTCGTCGCCGGCGGCCAGGTCGAGGGCGACCGCGGCGCAACGCTGCGGGAAGTCCTCGAGATACGTCTTGCCGTCGAACGACTTCAACGCGTAGGAACGGAAGAACTTGAACGCGCCGAGGAACGTCTCGAACTCGAAGCCGGCCTGCGCGGCGTGCGCGTAGAACGATTCGAGGAAGTCGGCGCTGTAGCGGGCGAACACGTCGCCGTCGTAGTAGTCGTGGTCGATGAGCCAACGCAGGCGCTCGCCGGCCGTGGCGAAACGCTTCGTGTTCGGCTCGATCTCGCTCGTGACGTAGGCGCGCTCGGCCTCCTTGTCCTTGCCGAACTGGATGAGCCCGTGCTCGTCGTACAGGTTGAGCATCGCGTTCAGCGCATGGTAGTCGGTCGACGGATCGTAGGTGGTGGTCATGGAATACCCTTCAGGAGATTGTTCGGTCACGGTTGGGCGTCGGTGGCTTTCGCCACGGTGAGATGTCGGGGTCTCTCCCTCCGTCACGGCTGCGCCGTGCCACCTCCCTCGTCAGAGGGAGGCTGCGTCGTGTCGTGTTGGGGAGGCGGCGTCGTTATGCCGGTAAGGTGCTTGGCCCCCTCTGACGAGGGGGCTGTCGAACGGAGTGAGACTGGGGGAGAGACGGCGGCGCATGTCGCCGATTCGGCGGACTTACCTCACCGCGTGAAGAACCTGACGAGGCCGTCGCGCACTTTGCGCGAGTCCTCGCGCGTGCCCATCAGTTCGAAGCGGTACAGGTACGGGACGCGGCATTTCGCGGCGATGATGTCGCCGGCCGCGCCGTACGCGCTGCCGAAGTTCGTGTTGCCGGAGGCGATCACGCCGCGGATCCACGCGCGGTTGCCTGCATGGTTGAGGAATCGTTTCACCTGCGGCGGCACGGCCTTGCGCGCGTCGCCGCCGCCGTATGTGGGCACCATGATGACGTACGGTTCGCGCACGTTGAGCATCGCCGCGTTCGGTTTCAGCGGAATCCGGTACACGTTGATCCCCGCCTCGCCGAGTTTCAATCCGGCGACGAACCGGGACGTGTTCTCCGACGCGGAGGAGAAGTACACGAGCGCGCCGATCGCCTTGGCGCGTCCGCCCGCCGCCGCCGTTTCCGGCGTGCCGGGCGTCGCGTCGTCATGGTCCGGCGTCTCGCTCATCCCGTGCAACGCGACGGGCGCGCTACGGCGTCCCGCGCGCGTCGCGTCGCCACCGTCCGCGTCGTCACGTCGCGCCGCGGCGGCGCCGTGACGACGTCCGCCCGCGGCGACGCCGGTCAGCGCGGACAGGTCCCCCGCGCCCTGCGCGCGACGGACGGGCGTCGCTCCGGTCAGGCCGGACAGGTCGCCTCCCGTGCTGCCGCTCACGTTCGGTGTGACGCTCATGCGGCGACCGCGTGCTGCTCGGCGACCTGCGTCGTGTTCGCCGTCGCGGCCTTCGCGAGTTCGCGGATCAGGTCCGGGCGATAGCCGGTCCACGAGTTGTCCGGGGTGATGACGACCGGCGCCTGCCGGAACCCCGCCTGCTGCAGCTGTTCCAGCGTGGACGGGTTCTGCGTCAGGTCGACCGTCTCGAACGGGATGCCGAGCTTGTCGAGCTGGCGCTTGGTGGCGTCGCACTGCGGGCAACGCGGCTTGGTGAACACGGTGACGGTCATGGTGGTCTCCGATCGGACGGGTGTGATGTGGTGCGGGAGACAGCCTATCGAGGATTGATTGACGAGTAAACACTATCCATAGTGGCGTGTCGTTGATGATTTCGCTAGATGTAGTGTCTGCGTCTGACGTCGGTAAATCATTGGAATCCCAAAGGACACGCCGTGGGCGAGGTCGGCCCGGCCGCGGCCGGAATCGCCGCAAAACGGAAAATGTCGTCTTCCTCACATCACGTCCTCCCTCCGGCTCCCCTTGCAGGGGAGCTGTCATGCTTCGCATGACTGAGGGGTAGTCCCCGCCACCCACGCGGTTCATCCGGCGTAAGATGCCGCTCGCCCGTCGGCGTGCCCCTCACCCCGGCTCCCCTTGCAGGGGAGCTGTCATGCTTCGCATGACTGAGGGGTAGTCCCGCCGCCCATACGGCCGCTTGACATAAGACGCCACTCGCGCATCGGCGCACAGCGGGATAGACTTTTCTCGGAACAAGCTGAATCGACTGAAAGGCAAGGCAAATGGCCGAAGCTACGGCAAACATCGGTGTTATCGGACTTGCGGCGATGGGTTCCAACCTGGCCCGCAACCTCGCGCACCACGGCAACACGGTGGCGCTGTTCAACCGCCACTACTCGCGCACCGAGAAGCTCATGGAGGAGCACGGCTCCGAGGGCGCGTTCGTCCCGACCAAGACGCTGGAGGAGTTCGCCGCGTCCCTGAAGCGCCCGCGTACCGCGATCATCATGGTCAAGGCCGGCGGCCCGACCGATGCGGTTATCGAGCAGCTCGAGCAGGTGTTCGAGCCGGGCGACATCATCGTCGACGGCGGCAACTCGTTCTTCAAGGACACCATCAAGCGCGAGAAGGAAGTGCGCGCCAAGGGCTTCCACTTCGTCGGCTGCGGCGTGTCCGGCGGCGAGGAGGGCGCGCTCAACGGCCCGTCCCTGATGCCCGGCGGCACCGCGGAATCCTGGAAGACGCTCGGCCCGATCCTCGAGTCGATCGCCGCGAAGGTGAACGGCGAGCCGTGCGTGACCCACATCGGCACCGATGGCGCCGGCCACTTCGTGAAGATGGTCCACAACGGCATCGAATACGCG
Organism: Bifidobacterium sp. LH_424; assembly: GCF_056356895.1. NCBI lineage: Bacteria > Bacillati > Actinomycetota > Actinomycetes > Bifidobacteriales > Bifidobacteriaceae > Bifidobacterium > Bifidobacterium sp. LH_424. The sequence goes on along the minus strand of NZ_JBKEVC010000002.1, from coordinate 36,024 downwards.
GACATGCAGGTGATCGGTGAGGCGTACGACATCCTGCGCCGCGGCCTCGGGATGGACGCCGAGGAGATCGCCGGCGTGTTCGACGAGTGGAACAAGGGCGACCTCGACTCCTACCTGATCGAGATCACCGCCGAAGTGCTGCATCACAAGGACGCCGCCACCGGCAAGCCGTTCGTGGACGTGGTCGTCGACCACGCCGGCATGAAGGGCACCGGCACGTGGACCGTCCAGACCGGTCTCGAGTTCGGTTCCCCGGTCGCCTCGATCGGCGAGGCCGTGTTCGCCCGCGCCCTCTCCTCCCACGGCGAGCTGCGCGAGGCCGCCCAGCAGGAGAACCTGGCCGGCCCGAACAAGACCATCGATCTTGATGGCGAGGAGAAGGCCGCGTTCATCGAGGATGTGCGTCGTGCGCTGTTCGCCTCCAAGGTCGTCGCCTACGCGCAGGGTCTCAACGAGATCCAGGATGGCGCGAAGGAGTACGGCTGGGACATCAACCTGTCCGAGGTGGCCCGCATCTGGCGCGGCGGCTGCATCATCCGCGCCCAGTTCCTGCTCGACCGCATCACCGAGGCGTTCAAGGGCGACAACCCGCCGGCCTCGCTGCTGTTCGACCCGTACTTCGAGAAGATCATCGGCGAATCGCAGGACGCGTGGCGCCGCGTGATCGTCAAGGCCATCGAGGCGGGCATCCCCACCCCGGTGTTCTCCAGCTCCCTGGCGTACTACGACGGCCTGCGCTCCAAGCGCCTCCCCACCGCCCTCACCCAGTCCCAGCGCGACCTCTTCGGTGCCCACACCTACGGCCGCGTCGACAAGCCGGGCGTGTTCCACACGTTGTGGGCCGAAGAGGGTAAGCCTGAGATTGAGGAGTGAAACTCCTCAATCTCAGGCTTAGGACGGCCCGGTGGGCCGTCCGGCCCTCTTCGGTGCGAGGCGGTTTACCGCCGAGCCAGATCTGAGTCCGGCCGTAGGCCGGTCCATAATTGCTGATCGAGCCGGGCAACCCAGCATCCGAAGAGCAAGAAGCTCTTTTTCGGTGCAAGAAATCCCGGACGACACACCACTCGTCCGGGATTTCTTGTGCTGGTCTCGTCTCAGCGCGATAAATCCCGGAAAACAAGGATGTTCTCCGGGATTTCTTGTGCTGGCATCATTTCAGCGCAACATTTCCCGGACGATAGGGTAAATTTCCGGGAAATATTGCACTGGTCTCTTTTCATCGCAAGTAATCCCGGAGAATAGGGTCGTTTTCCGGGAATCATTGCACTGACCACAGCTCAGTGCAACAAATCCCGGACGAAGCCGTCTATTTCCGGGATTACTTGCGCTGATATCGTCTTGGTACAACAAATCCCGGAGAACGGGGCTGTTTTCCGGGAATCATTGCGTTGAGCTGGAGTCAGTGCAACGATTCCCGGATGAAGCCGCCGATTTCCGGGATCACTTGCGCTTGGAAAGACGGGGAGACTCCGGAGACACGGGGAGACTCGGAAGGAAGCCTCGAAGCTTCGGAGAGTAGCCCCCCGAGAAGCTCCCTGAGGCTACAGCTTCGTCACCGTCTCTTCGGTGGTGAACCAGGTGAACTCGTCCACACCGTAAGCGAAGGAGGACGGGTATTCCGGGTCCCCCTTCGGCACGACGTCACCACTTGGCACTTCGCCGCCCGCGGCGAACACGTGCGCCAGCGACTCCGCCTTGCCCGCTCCGGCCGCGAAGAACCACGTATGGCGGGAGCGCGCGATCAACGGCGCGGTCAGGGAGACGCGCAGCGGCGGCATCTTGGGGGAGTGGGTCACACCGACCGTGAGCCGGTCGCGCACCTGCACCTCCGCATGCCCCGAGGAGGCGGGGAACAGCGAAGCGTAATGCCCGTCGGGGCCCATGCCGAGAATCATCAGGTCGAACACCGGCTCCGGACCCATTTCACGAACCAATTCGTCCGCGTACGTACGCGCCGCGGCGTCCACGAGCGCCTCGTTCTCCACGTCGGCGGCGGAACGCACGAACTCGTCGGAGCTGTCCGCGTCGCGCGTCACCTTCGCGATCTCCGCAGCCGGACGCGTGTCCGCCGGCATCTCGTGGATGTTCGCCTCGGGCAGCGAGCCCGCCGCCACGAGCCCGTCGAGCAGCAGTCGGCGCGCCTCGACCGCGTTGCGGTCGGGGGAGTCGGCGGCGACGAAGCGTTCGTCACTGAACCAGAAGTGCACGCGCGACCAGTCGATCGACGTGGCCAGCGCGGCGATCGAAGCGTCGGTCGCAATCAGTCCGAGCGGCTGCGCGGCCGAGCCACCGGAGAGCGCCACGTCGACGCGCGTGCGGCGCGAGCCGTCCGGCAGGCGCTCGTCCAGCGCGTCGAGCAGCGCCAAGACGAGCCGGGACGCCCCGGCCTTGATCATCACGTCTTTGTCCGGATAGACGACGAGTGTGCGGCTTGCCATGTGAAACTCCTTAGTGACGAATCAGGTCCCAGCCTTCGTTGATGACGTCGGCGTAGATCTCGTCCGGGTCGATGCGGCGCAGTTCCTCGGTCAGGCAGTCCTCGATCGTGCGCGGCGGCACGGAGATCGCCTGCGGCGCCTGCCCCGGCATCGAGATCACGGCTTGGTCCTCGTGCGGGCGTTCCAGCGACACGGTGCCGTCCGCGCGCGTGAACGCCACGCCGGTCACCGCCGTCGCGCCGTCGACGTATTCCACGTCGACCGGCACGTCGAGCGTGAGTCGCAGCCACGCGCACAACAGGTCCATCGGCAGGAATTCGCGTGGTCCCGTCACCTTCACCGCCGTGACCGGCAGGTGCGGCGGCTGGTCGAGCATCGAGGCGAGCAGTCCGCGCCACACGGTCAGGCGCGTCCACGACAGGTCGATGTCCTCCGGCGTCCAGCTGCGGCGCAGACGTTCGATCGTCGCTTCCGGATTGTTGGAGCGCAGCGCATCGGTGATGCGGCTGCGTGCCATCGCGCCCATCAGGTCCTTCGCCGGGTTGGACGGCGGCGTGGTCGGCCACCATGCGACGACCGGCACGTCCGGCACGAGCAGCGGGATGACGAGCGTGTCCGGATGGTTGATGAGCCCGTTGCGGGGGCGCAGGATGATGATCTCGCCAGCGCCGGCGTCCGCGCCGAAGCGCACCTGCGCGTTGAGGTTCGATTCCGCGGGGCCGTCGGTCAGGTCGATGGCCGGGTTGTCGGTCTTCTCCATCGCCTTCACGTCGCCGTCGCCGGAATCGTCGCGGCGCGACGTGTCCGGCACGATCGCGATGACGCGGCACGGGTGCTCGCGGCTCGCCGCGTTGGCGACTTCGAGCGCGTGCTCGAGTTCGCCTTCGTCGGTGGCGATGAGCAGCGTGAGCACGCGGCCGGTCGCCGATTCGCCGCGCTCCTCGTGCAGCTCGTCGATCTTGTGCGCGATCTCGCGCGTGCGGGTGTTCGGCATATCGATGATCATGGCATCCTCCAATGGCGGCCTTCGCGCGCCAGCATCTCATCGGCCTCGGCGGGGCCCCACGTGCCCGCGCGGTACGGCTGCGGCTGGCCGAGCGTCGACCAGAACTCCTCGATCGGGTCGAGGATCTTCCAGCTCAGGTTCACTTCCTCGGTGGTGGGGAACAGCGGCGGGTCGCCGAGCAGCACGTCGAGGATCAGTCGTTCGTAGGCTTCCGGCGAGTTCTCGGTGAACGAGCGGCCGTAGCTGAAGTCCATGTTCACGTCACGGACCTCCATCGTGGTGCCGCCCGGCACCTTCGCGCCGAAGCGCATCGTCACGCCCTCGTCCGGCTGCACGCGGATCACGATCGCGTTCTTGCCGAGTTCGCGCACGGCGGTCTGCTCGAACGGCAGGTGCGGGGCGCGCTTGAACACGACGGCGATCTCGGTGACGCGCTTGCCGAGACGTTTGCCGGTGCGCAGATAGAACGGCACACCCGCCCAGCGTCGTGTGTCGATGTCGAGGCGGATGGCTGCGTACGTCTCGGTGGTGGACTTCGGATTGATGCCCTTCTCGTCCAGGTAGCCGACGACCTCGTGCGAGCCCTGCCAGCCCTTCGCGTACTGGCCGCGCGCCGTGTTGGCGGCGAGGTCCTTGGGCAGGCGCACGGCGGAGAGCACCTTGGTCTTCTCGGCCGTCAGGTCCTTCGCGGTGAAGCTCACCGGCTCCTCCATGGCGGTGAGGGCCATGAGCTGGAGCAGGTGGTTCTGGATCACGTCGCGCGCGGCGCCGATGCCGTCGTAGTAGCCGGCGCGGCCGCCGATGCCGATGTCCTCGGCCATCGTGATCTGCACGTGGTCCACGTAGTTCGCGTTCCACACCGGCTCGTACATCGCGTTGGCGAAGCGCAGGGCCAGCAGGTTCTGCACGGTCTCCTTGCCGAGGTAGTGGTCGATGCGGAACACCGAGCTCGGGTCGAACACCTCGGAGACGACGCGGTCGAGCTCCTTCGCGCTGGCGAGGTCATGGCCGAACGGCTTCTCGATGATGACGCGTCGCCACGCGCCTTCGGAGGAGCGCGACAGGCCGGACGCGGCCAGCTGCTTGGAGACGATCGGGAACGCGCTCGGCGGCACCGACATGTAGAACGCGTGGTTGCCGCGCGTGCCGCGGTCGCGGTCGAGCTCCTGCACAGTGGCGCTGAGGCGTTCGAACGCCTCCGGGTCGTCGAACGTGCCCTGCACGAACCGGATGCCGGCCGCGAGGTTGTTCCACGTCGACTCCTTGAACGGCGTGCGGCAACGCGCCTTGACGGCGGTCTTGACGAATTCGATGAAATGCTCCTGCGTCCAGTCGCGGCGCGCGAAGCCGGTCAGGCCGAAGCTCGGCGGCAGCAGACCGCGGTTGGCCAAATCGTAGACGGCGGGCAGCAGCTTTTTCTGCGCCAGATCGCCGGTCACGCCGAAGATGACCAGACTGCACGGGCCCGCGATGCGCGGCAGGCGCAGGTCGCGCGGATCGCGCAACGGATTGGTCCAATTGGTATTCCCACTCATACCAATAAGAGTAATAGCCGTCGGCGGGGTATCGCCGACGGCTAAGGGAAATGTTCGGATAGTGGGCCTGTGAGCCGGCCCACTATCCGGGTGGGATGCGGCGTTTTCACGCCGGTCGTAACGTCTACGGCGCTACAGCACCTTCGACAGGAACGACCGCAGGCGCTCGCTCTTCGGATGGTTGAAGATCTCGTCAGGCGTGCCCTGCTCGTCGATCACGCCGCCGTGGGTGAACACCACGCGGCTGGAGACCTCGCGCGCGAAGCCCATCTCGTGCGTCACGAGAATCATCGTCATGCCCTCTTCGGCGAGCCCGCGGATCACCTCGAGCACGTCGCCGACCATCTCCGGGTCGAGCGCGCTCGTCGCCTCGTCGAACAGCATGATGTCCGGGTTCATCGCGAGCGCACGGGCGATCGCCACGCGCTGCTTCTGGCCGCCGGACAGGGACGCGGGGCGCGCGTCGATTTTCTCGGCGAGGCCGACCTGCGCGAGCAGTTTCTTCGCGAGCGCGCGGGCCTCGTCCTTCGGCATCTTGTGCACGAGCGTCGGCGCGAGCATGATGTTCTCGGCGACGGTCATGTTGGGGAACAGGTTGAAGTGCTGGAACACCATGCCGATCTGCTCGCGCACCTCGTCGATGTTCGTGTCCTTCGCGCCGAGGTCGTGGCCGTTGACGACCACCGTGCCCGACGTGGGCGTCTCCAGTCCGTTCAGGCAGCGCAGCAGCGTGGACTTGCCGGCGCCGGACGGGCCGATGATGCACACGACCTCGCCCTTGCGTACCTGGAAGTCGACGCCCTTGATGACCTCGGTGCCGCCGTAGCTCTTGTGCAGGTCGCGCACGTCGACGACGAACTCGTTCGCCGTGTTCTCAGTCGATGCAGCCATTACTTGTTCAACCTCCTATCGGCGATGTTCGCGAGCCAGGTCAGCAGCGTGATGGCCACGAAGTAGATGACGCCCACCATGAGCAGCGTCTCGGTGACGCGGAAGTTCGCCGCGTACAGCTGCTGCGCCTGGTAGAGCAGGTCGGCGAAGCCGATGGTGAGCAGCAGCGAGGAATCCTTGAGCAGGATGACCAGCTGGTTGATGACGGCCGGCGTGCCGATTTTCACGGCCTGCGGCAGGATCACCCTGCGCATCGTCTGCGCGTAGGTGAGGCCGAGCGAACGCGCGCCCTCCGCCTGGCCGGGGTCGACCGACTGGATCGCGCCGCGGATGATCTCCGTCAGGTATGCGCCCGAGTTGAGCGACAGCGTGAACAGGCCGGAGAACCAGATCCAGTTCGGGATGGCGTGGCCGACGAGCTGCGGCACGCCGAAGTAGAAGAAGAACGCCCACACGAGCACCGGGGTGCCGCGGAACACGGCCACGTAGGCGCGGGAGATCCACGCGAGCGCCTTGTTGCGGCCCACGCGCATCAGTCCGAAGCCGAGGCCGAGCAGCAGCGCCACGATGAACGAGAGCGCGGTGATGATCATCGTGTTCTTGAGGCCCTGCATGAGCGCCGGCAGCGACTGCACGGCCAGCTGCCAGAATCCGATGCGTTCCACCGTCTTCACGCTGTTCGTGTCCGCGTTCGTCGAGGCGTTCGCGCCCAGGTACTTGACGAGGATCTTGTCGTATTCGCCGGAGTCCTTGAGCTCCTTGAGCCCGACGTTGAACGCGGCCAGCAGCTCGGCGCTCTGGCCCTTGTTGACGGCGAAGCCGTAGTAGCCCCGCGGCACCTTCGGCGTCACGGTCTTGAGGCCGTTGTTCTGCGAGATGCCGTAGGCGAGCACCGGGTAGTCGTCGAACACGGCGGCCGCGTTGCCGGCCTTCACCATCTCGTACATCGTGGCCGACTGGTCGACCGACTTGATGCTGAAGCCGTACTTCTTCGCGATGGACTTCGCGTAGGCCTCGCCTTCGGAACCGGTCTTCGCGGTGACGGTCTTGCCCTTGAGGTCCGCGTAGCCCTTGACGGAGTCATCGCTCTTCGCGATGGCCATCTGCACGCCGGACTGGAAGTACGGGTCGGAGAAGTCGTACACCTGCTTGCGTTCGTCGGTGATCGACATGCCGGCGATCACCGCGTCCGCCTGGTTCGAGCTCAACGCCTGCAGCGCCGCGTTGAAGCCGAGCGACTGGATCGTGACCTTGAATCCCTGCGACGCGGCGATCTTGTTGACCAGATCCATGTCGATGCCGACCATTTTGCCGTTCTCGCGGAATTCGAACGGCGCGAACGTGGTGTCGGTGGCGATTGTGTAGGTCTTGCCCTTCGCCTTCTTCGCGAGCGCGCGCGTCGCGTCGTCCACGGTCGACATGCTCTTGGTCGTGTCGCCGGCCTCCGTGCCGTCGGCGGCGAGCGCCGGCGACGCCGACAGTCCGGCGACCATCATCACCGCGGCGAGCAGCGCCGCGACCAGTGCCGTCAGCGCCCGCAGACGGGCCCGCAGCCCGGCGGTCAGCCCGGAGTCGCCTCGTGCTGTACGCATGCGTGTCCTCCCTCATCTCGTCTCATCTCATTGTCTCGTTCAGATTACGAACGGTTTCAACCTATGAACGGTATGGGAGGTCTTTTTCCGGGCTGTTACGGAATTGTGCGGCTCACGCCCAGCGATCGGACATCGCGAACGCGTTGTGCATCAGATTGCTGGACGTGTACAGCACATCATTGAGCAGCGTCGTCGTGTGTTCGCGCAGGTAGCCGGCCATCCGCTCGTTCGCGGCTTCCAGCGTCGCCGCGATCGTCGCGTCGTCCGCGCGTCCGGCGGCAGGCGCGTCGGCGGCGTCGGCTCCGCCGCGCCCGCCCGCGACCTGCGCCGTGACCGTCGCGTCCGTCTCGTCGACCAGACGATGGCCGTACGCGCGCACGCCTTCCGCGTATCCCTCCACCAGATTGTTCGTCTCGTAGAAGTGGGCGTCGGCGATGACCGCGATGAGACGGTTCGTCCAGTACAGGTTGCCGGTCGAGACGATCGGCGTCGTGCCGCGCAGATAGGCGGGCGTGTCGCGCACGTTCGCATAGAACGGCGCGACCGTCGTGAACGGGCCGGAACCGAACGACGTCCACATGACGGCGCGCGCCGATTCCGGCACGTACGGGCGCACCTGGATCGCGACCATGTGGCCGGTGCGGTTGACACCGATCGGACGGTAGCGGTGACGCGACTCCGGCGTGCCGAGCGTGCCGTACGGGTCGTACGGCGTGCCTTCGAAATGCGAGGCGAGGATGCGGTCGACGTCCTCGATCGTGATCTTGTTCTCCGGCACGCGGCACCACGGGATGTCGTCGGACGTGGGCGTGTAGCGGGCAGCCGGGGAATCCCAGTCCTCGCTCGGGTTGAGGCAGCGCTGCATGTACCAGGCGCGCGGCGTGTTGTAGATGTGGTCCTTCGCCGTGGACGTGCCGAACGCGGTGCGCGGGTTGAAGCGGTCCGGCGTCTCCACCGAGCCGTCCGCCGCGAAGCCGACCACGCCGCGCGCCGCGCCGAGGCCCGCGCCGCGCGTGGGCACCGCCGACGTGTGCGCCGGCATTGTGCGGTCGAGGCGGTGCGCGGCCATCCACTCGCGCAGGTCGGCGCTGCACAGGTATTCACGCTGCGGGCCGAACGCGTCCTTCAGATCGAAGTCGTCGATGCCCAGCTGGTTCGGGATGGTCGCATAGCAGTCGTCGGGCACGCGGCGGGCGATCCAATGATGGCCGCCGATCGTCTCCACGTACCAGATCTCATCCACGTCGGAGATGATCACGCCGTTCGACTCGTACGTGCCGTATTGCTCGAGCAGTTCGCCGAGGCGCTGGACGCCTTCGCGCGCCGTATGCACGTACGGCAGGACGAGCGTGATGATGTCCTCCTCGCCGATGCCGCCCGGCTGTTCGGGGCGGTAGTCCGGGTTGGGCGTGCCGTCCGGATTGGTCGGCTCGCCCTGGGCCGGGCGCAACTCGACCAGCGGATCGGCGGCGAGCACGCGCTCGTTCACCGCGATCGTCTCCGTGGCGCTCATCGCCACGTTGCGCTCGCTCGCGCCCGCCTCGGCGAGGATGCCGCGGTTGTTGAGCACGTTCGGGGCGATCGTGTACCGGCACGGTTCGCCGGCGTCCGTCAGATCAATCTCGACGTGGGAAAGGACGGCGCGGTAATGGCGCGGCTGGTCCTCGGGGTTGACGGTGACGAGTCGTTTCGGATCGTAGCGGCCCGAACCGGAGTCGTCATCGCGCGCGATGATCGTCGATCCGTCGATGCTGGCCGCTTTTCCTACAAGAAGTGTGGTGCAAGACATGCTGCCCACTGTAGTAGGTGCGGTGTGGTGGGTGCGGCAGCTGGAGAATGCGCAGGTGGAGGCGGTTGCCGGGTGCGCTCGCCCCCGCTGGCGGGGGCTGTCGGCTATGCCGACTGGGGGTGGTCCCTAATCTGGGTGCAGGTCTCCGGCCGCTACCGAATCGCGGCGGATATGCGAAAGCCCCGGAACCGTTGAAATCATTGGTTTCGGGGCTTGCCAGCGGTGCCCCCCGTGGGATTCGAACCCACAACCCACGACTTAAAAGGACGCTGCTCTAACCGTTGAGCTAGAGGGGCAACGTTTCTAAAATACACACGCCGCGCGGACATTGCAACCCTGCGCCGCCGGTTTCCGTGTCCGTCGGCTACGTTGGCCTGCTCGTGAGCGAGGTGCGGGCGGGACACAAGTGAGGCAGGGGGCAGGACACAGGGCAAAGAGAAAGCCCGGCGGGAAGACCGGGCTTGAGAGAGAAGAGAGAAGAAGGGATTCAGTTATCGCGGCTTTTCAACCGTGATTCCCAGTAAACCCCCGCCTCTTCAACGTGTTGTGTGCAAATGCTGGGAAAATCATGGGAATCATGTGGCGTTCCGGTGCGGCCGACGACGGTCAGCCGACGACGGTCAGTTGAACCCGGTCAGCCGACCCCGACCGGCCGACCCCAATCAGTTGAACCCGACCACGCGCTCCGCCACGCGGTAACCCCACCGGATTACCCATCGGCCCGCCGACCCGTGCAGGTTCAGCGCCCGCGACATCGGCTTGCGGCGCACGTCATGGTAGATCGACGGCGAATACGTCTTGATCCCGGCCCACAGCCGCTTCTTCTTCGCATAGTTCTCCGGATCGCGCGAGAGGATCAGGAACACGCTCGCCACCGAGCTTTCGATCGCGAGGAAGTGGATCATGTAGCGGTACAGCCCGTCCGGCACGGTCCCGCGTTCCGGCGTCGCCTCGACCATGCACTGGTTGACGTGGATCAGCTGGTCGACGCGTCGGATCATCACGTCGGTCTGCACGCTCTGCCCGTCGCGTCCGATGAAGTAGTGGTAGAACGGCGTGTCCAGGTAGCGCAGCGACTTCACCCACGGGAACGGCTGGTACGCGTAGATGAAGTCGACGTAGAACGTGTGCTCGGGCAGCCGCATGCCGGACGCGCGCACCACGGACGTGCGGAAGATCAGCGCGTGCATGAGGATGTACTCGGCGAGCCCGAAATGCCCCATGTCGTCCCACGTGAGGCGCTCGCCGGTCTTCATCGCATGACGGAAGTTGACCACGTGCTTGCGGCGCTTGCCGACCTTGTCGTACACGTAGTTGGTGACGAGCATGTCGACCGGGTCGCCGCCCGCGATCTCGTCGCGCAGCGCGGCCATCACCTCTTCGAGCGAGTCCGGGCCCACCCAGTCGTCCGCGTCCACGACCTTCACGTACATGCCGCGCGCCGCCGCGATGCCCGTGTTCACCGCGCCGCCGTGGCCTTTGTTCTCCTGGTGGATGGCGCGCACGATGCCGGGGAAGCGGCGTTCGAACGTGCGCGCCACCTCCAGCGTGGAATCCTTGGATCCGTCGTCGACGATGAGCACCTCGATGTCGTCGTTGCGCCGTGCCGCCGTGAGCGACAGCACGCAGCGCTCCAGATACTCCTCCATGTTGTAGGAGGGCACCACGAAGGTGAGCGTCTTGCCGGTGGCGGCCTGTCCGTCGGCCGTCGTCGATGCCGGTTGCGTCATAGTCACGATCCTCGAAATCACATCTGGTTTGTTCGGTTCAACGCCTCACCCTAGCACCGGGCCCACTCGGACGGGACTTATGCGCATATCCTGCACATCCGGTTCATGTTCCGTCACGCCGCGTGCGTCACGCCGGTTCCGGCGTCGCCGCCGTCCGCCGCGTCGTCCGGTTCCTGCGGAACGGACGACTGCGGCGTTCGCGGCGCGCTGTCGTTCGGTCGCGTGGTTTTCCGTGATTTCGCGGTTTTCGCGGATTTGCCCTCGAAGATGAGCTTCGGTTTCGAGTCGAGTCGGCTCAGTCCGTGCCATGCGAGATCGACGATGTACGCGGCGAGCTGCTCCTTGCTGACTTTCGGCCGGTCCGCCCAGTATTGTCCGGTGAACACGGTCATGCCGACGAGCATCTGCGCGTAGTACGGCACGCCTTTGGGGGAGAGTTTCTGCCGTTTGAACGCGGCGATGAGCAGGTCCTCGACGCGCATCGAGATGTCGCCGAGCAGCGAGCTGAACGATCCGGACGGGTCGGTGCTCGGCGAGTCGCGCGACAGCACCTGGAACCCTTCCGCGTTCTCCTCGATGTAGGTGAGCAGCGCGAGCGCCGTGCGTTCGACGATCTGGCGCGGATGCATGTCCGGGTCGTCGAGTGCGGCGGTGAGTGCGGCGGTGAGCGCCTGCATCTCGCGGTCGACGATCACCGCGTACAGGCCTTCCTTGCCGCCGAAATGCTCGTAGACGATCGGTTTGGAGACCTTCGCGGTGCTGGCGATCTCCTCGACGCTCACCGATTCGAATCCTTTCGATGCGAAGAGGGATCGTCCGATGCGGATGAGCTGTTCGCGTCGCTGATACGACGTCATGCGTGAGGAATTGGCCATGCCCCTTAGCTTAGCCGCCGTCGCGGGACGTGCCGGCGCGGGTGACGGCCGTCGTTAGACTGGGGGTCATGGATAGCAATACATTGGCCATGGTCGGCGTCGCCGTAGTCGCGATCGTCCTGATTCTGTTGGCGGTCTGGTTCTCCAAGTCGCGCAAGCGCGATCTTGACAAGACGATCGAGGAGCGGGAGGCGCGCCGCGATCTGCCGGAGAGCGCGGAGCCCGAGCCCAAGGCGGAGGCCGCTTCGGAAACCCCCTCCGGCGCGGAGCGCCACCTCCCCCTGAAGGGGGAGGAAAAGAAGGCTCCCGAACCTGAATCCGCGGACCACCCCCAGTCGGCTGCGCCGACAGCCCCCGCCAGCGGGGGCGAGAACGAGGAGCCGGAGCCGGCGGCGGAGGCCGCGCCGGAACCCGCACCCGCGCCGGCACCGAAGGCGGAGAAGCCGGAGTCGGTGGGCGGGCGTCTCGCCCGGCTCAAGGCGAAGCTCGCCAAGTCGAGCAACCCGTTCGGCAAGGCGCTGTTCGACATCCTCGCGAAGGACAACCTCTCCGAATCCGATTGGGAGGACGTCGAGGACACGCTCCTGCTCGCCGACGTCGGCGCCGAAGCCTCCGAACAGCTCGTCGACGAGTTGCGCACCGACGCGCGTGTCACCGGCAAGGCCGATCCGGCCGAGGTGCGCGCCGCCCTAAAGGAGAAGCTGCTCGATCTGGTCGGCCGCGATACCGACCGTCGTCTCAACGCGGACAAGCCGGGCGCGAACCGTCCGGGCGTCATCATCATGGTGGGCGTCAACGGCACCGGCAAGACCACGACCGCCGGCAAGCTCGCCCGCCTGTTCGTCTCCGAAGGCAAGAGCGTCGTGCTCGGTGCGGCCGACACGTTCCGCGCCGCCGCCGCCGATCAGCTCGAAACGTGGGGCGCGAAGGTCGACGTGCCGGTCGTCCGCTCCGACAAGGACGGCGCCGACCCGGCGTCCGTCGCGTTCGAGGCGAGCGCCAAGGCCAAGGAGCTGGATGCCGACGTGCTCATCATCGATACGGCCGGCCGTCTCCAGAACAAGGCGAACCTGATGGACGAGCTCGGCAAGATCCGCCGCGTCACCGAGAAGAACCTTCCCGTGGACGAGGTGCTGCTCGTGCTCGACGCGACCACCGGCCAGAACGGCATGACCCAGGCGAAGGTGTTCGCCGAGGCGATCGGCATCACCGGCGTCGTGCTCTCCAAGCTCGACGGTTCCGCCAAGGGCGGCATCGTGATCAGCGTGCAGAAGGAGCTCGGCGTGCCCGTTAAGCTCGTCGGCCTCGGCGAAGGCCCCGACGACCTCGCCCCCTTCGACCCGGAAGGCTTCGTCGACGGCATCCTCGCCTGACCCCCGTGCCTCCCTCTGACGAGGGAGGCGACCACGGTCCCGGATCATGTCATGGAACATGGTCCGGGACCTTTGCGTTTTCGTCACGTTTCGATCCGTCCTCGCCGAATCCCCGCGAAATCCCCGAGGAATCAACGCGAACGCACCCCGCATCGCCACCGCGATTAACAAGCGCGTAACCTGCCGTAACGAAACGAAAACCATCCGGGCGTTCACTATCGAACCGTTAGCCCCCGCTGGGGGACGACGAAAGAACGAATGGCCCCGCCCGAGAAGCGGGGCGAAAGATGTGAAAGAGAGGGAGGTAGACATGGATTCCGGAAACACCGCATGGATATTGACTTCCGCGTCCCTGGTTTTCCTCATGACGCCGGGCGTGGCGTTCTTCTACGGTGGCATGGTCCGTGCGAAGGCCGTGCTGAACATGTTCATGCTTGAGGCGGCCGCGCTGTCGGTCACGATGATCATCTGGACCCTGTGGGGCTGGTCCATCGCCTACGCCGGCACCGACGTCGCCGGCATCTTCGGCGATCCGGCCTCCGGCTTCCTGCTGAAGGATTCGATGGTCGCCAAGGACGGCGTGTTCACCACGACCGGCCTGAACTCCAACAACTACCCGGTGTCCGTGGACGTCGCCTTCCAGGTCGCGTTCGCGATGATCACCGTCGGCCTGATCTGCGGTGCCATCGCCGAGCGCGTCAAGTACAGCACGTGGATGATCTTCGTCGCGCTGTGGGTCACGTTCGACTACGCCCCGATGGCCCACATGGTCTGGAACGGCGGCCTGCTGTCCGGCTCCGGCGCGATCTCCACCGCCATCGGCGCCGCCGCCCACGATTTCGCAGGCGGCACCGTCGTCCACATCAACGCCGCAGTCGCCGCGCTGGTGATCGTCCTCATCATCGGCAAGCGCAAGGGCTTCGCCGTGCAGCCGTTCCGTCCGCACAACGTCCCGTTCGTGATGCTCGGCGCCTTCCTGCTGTGGTTCGGCTGGTTCGGCTTCAACGCCGGTTCCGCGTTCGCCGCGAACGGCACCGCCGGCTACGCCTGGGTGTCCACCTCCGCCGCGACCGCCGCTGCCATGCTCTCCTGGGGCTTCACCGAGAAGATCCGCTCCGGCCACTACACCGCGATGGGCGCCGCCTCCGGTATGGTCGCCGGCCTGGTCGCCATCACCCCGGCCGCCGATGTCGTCTCCCCGCTGTGGGCCATCGTCCTCGGCGCGATCGCCGGCGTGCTCACCTGCCTCGCCTGCGGTCTGAAGTTCAAGCTCGGCTACGATGATTCCCTCGATGTCGTCGGCGTCCACGGCGTGGGCGGCTTCACCGGCACCGTCCTCATCGGCTTCTTCGGCGAGGGCACGGGCCTGTTCGCCGGCGGCGACTGGAAGCAGCTCGTCGTCCAGATCCTCATCGCGCTGTGCGCCATCGTCTACTCCGCCGTGATCACCGGCATCATCGCCTTCGCGCTGGAGAAGACCGTCGGCTGGCGCGTCACCGAAGCCCAGGAAGTCGGCGGCATCGACCTTGCCGACCAGGGTGAACGTGCCTACGATTTTGCTGGTACCGCCAGCTCCGTCCTCAAGGAGGTGAGGTGAGATGAAGCTCATCACCGCAATCATTCAGCCCCATAAGCTCGACGACGTCAAGGAGGCCCTCGCGGCCGCCGGCGTGCACGGTCTGACCGTCTCCGAAGCGAACGGCTACGGCCGTCAGCGCGGACACACCGAGGTCTACCGTGGCGCCGAGTACACCGTCGACCTGATTCCGAAGATCCGCGTCGAGGTCCTGTCCGACGACGCCGACGCCGAGACGCTCGTCGGCGTGATCGTCAAGGCCGCCGGCACCGGCACGATCGGCGACGGCAAGGTCTGGGTCGCTCCGCTCGACTCGGTGACGCGCGTGCGCACCGGCGAGTCCGGTTCCGCCGCGATCTGATAGCAGACGTCCCTCCCGCCCGGCGCATATCGTTCACCGATCGCCGGGATGGGTCGGGCCATCAAAGAGACAAGAGGTCCCCGCACGCAGCCCCCAAGCCGTGCGGGGACCTTTTCTTACCTCATCGGCCCCCTCTGACGAGGGGGCTCCCGCGCAGCGGGTGGGGAAGAGACCTCCCTCCGTCCGCCTTCGGCGGCCACCTTCTTCGTCGGGGGGCAAGAAGAGCAAACAAGGAGCACACGCGAAATGGCATCGGCGGTCGATGGTTTGAAGCAACGATTCATGGCGATGAGCCAGCCGGACGCGGACGGCGTCTATCGCGACGGCGCGGCGAAACGCAGGGCACGCACCGAACTGGCGATGGACTGCCTCACGCGCCTGTGGGACGAGGCGAAGACGAACGTCGACTTCGACGTGCCGGACCACGGCATCGGCCTCGCCGCCGTCGGCTCGCTCGCCCGCGGCCAGATCGGCCCCAGCTCCGACCTCGACCTCGTCCTCATCTACGACTCCCACGCCCTGAACGACCAGAAACTCAACGAACTCGCCAACAAACTCTGGTACCCGCTGTGGGATTCCGGCCTCGACCTCGACCATTCGGTACGCACCCGCCAGCAATGCGAATCCGTGACCGACCATGATCTGCCCGCCGCGATGGGATGGCTCGACGTGGAGCCCGTCGCCGGCGACATCGACCTCATCAAGACCACCGCCGATTCGATCCTCGAACGCTGGCGCAAGGCCGCGCGCAAACGCCTGCCCGAACTGCTCGACTCCGCCACGAGCCGCCTCGACGAGTTCGGCCGCCTCCAATACATCAACCAGCCGGACATCAAGGAGGCGCGCGGCGGCCTGCGCGACTCGGTGCTCGTCTCCGCGCTCGCCGTCTCCTGGCTCGCCGACCGCCCGCACGGCGCCTACGACGACGCGGTCGACCGGCTGCTCGACGTGCGCGACTGCATCCACCTGGTCGCGAACAAGGACACGAACCTGCTGCTCACCCCGTATCAGGACAAGGTCGCCGCGATGCTCGGCCTCGCCGACCCGACCCTGCCCGCGGGCGGCGAGCGCGAGGCGAAGTCGATCGACGACATGCAGACGCTGCTCGCGCGCATCGGCCGGCGCATCGCGTTCTCGCTCGATTCGACCGCCTCCCGCGCCGAACATTCGCTCACGCACGAGAAGCCCCGGTTCGCGTTCTTCCAGATGATGTCGCAGCGCGCTGGCGGCCACCGCGAGGCGCCGAAGTTCGAGAACGTCGCGCCCGGCGTGGCCGTCCACGAGCATGAGATCGTGCTCGCGCCCGGCGCCGATCCGTCGCGCGACGCCTCGCTCGCGCTGCGCGTCGCGCTCGCCTCGGCGCGCCGCAAGCTGCCGATCAATCCGGGCACGTTGGAGAATCTGCGTCGATGCCCGATCCACAGCAATCAGTGGGATGCGACGACGCGCGATCTGTTCGTGCGATTGCTCGCGTCCGGTCCGGAGCTGATCCGCGTGTGGGAGGAGATCGATTTCGCCGACATTCCGGGCAAGTGGATGCCGGAATGGCTGGGCATCCGCAATCGTCCGTCGGTCTCGGCGGCGCACCGCTACACGATCGACCGTCACTCGGTGGAGGTCGTCTCGCGCCTGACGCGCGCGATCGGATTCCCGTCGCTCGCGGACCGCGAAGGCAGGTCCGCGGGCGTCGTGACCGGCGGCGCCGGCTCCGGCGCGCCGCAGTACGATGACGCGCACTACACCGCGCTGTTGCTCGCCGGCATCCTGCATGACATCGGCAAGCGTTCCGGCGTCGCCGACCACGCGGCGGAAGGCGCGCGCCACGCGCCGGTGATCCTCAGGCGCATGGGCTACGACGCGGACACGATACGCATGGTGACGCTGCTGGTGCGCGAGCATCTCACGTTGAGCGAGTTCGCGACCGGCCGCAATCCGAACGATCCGAACACCGGCTCCGACCTCGCGAACCGTCTGCGCCACGATCCGATGCTGCTCGACATGCTCTACGATCTGACGCGCGCCGACGGCTCCTCGCTCGGCGCGACCTCCGAGGAGGCCATCACGAAGAAATACGGCTGGAGCACGTGGCGCGAGACCCTCGTCAAGCAGATGGTCGCCGCCACCCGCTATCACCTGTAGTCCCGTTTGTCCCGGTTCCCTCCGCCGCCGTCACCTTTCAATCCCCGTCCGTCACGGTTCCTTCCATGTTTTGCCACGGAATACCGTGGAGAACCAAGGAGCGAGTCGTGACGGTCGTGGATGGGACCGTGACAATCAAGGACGTGAACTCGTCTTTATCTTGCGGCGGCCCGCTCAATCGCCCATCCACGCGTCGCCGTGCGCGCGGATCCCGTTGAACGTCGCGCGCAATCCGATGAACACGACGTTCAGCACCGCCCACAACGCGACCATGCGCGCGGCCGGCGCGTCGAACGCCGCCGTGCCGGCGAGCGCGCCGACGCAGGCGAGCGCGAGCAGGTACGCGGCGGCGGTCGCGCCGCACGTCGCGGCCAGATAGCGGTAGTCGCCGGCGCCGATGAGGATGCCGTCGAGCGCCCACATCCATCCGCACAACGGCAGGAACACGCCCTGCGTGACCATGCCGACGACGATCAGCGACTGGACGGCCGCGTCCGGCGAGAACAGGGGAGCGGCGGCGAAGCCGACCGCGATCATGCTGGCGCCGATCGCCACTCCCGCGACGGCGCCGGCGCGCGCGGCCGCGGCGGTCGTCGCGCGCGCACCGGCGCGACGTCGCGCGCCGAGTTCCGCGGCGACGAGCGCCTGGCCGGCGATGCCGATTGCGTCGAGCATGTTGAGCACGAAATTCCACGTCGCGTTGACCGCCTGGTATGCGGCGAGCACGGTCACGCCCATGCGCGCGGCGAGCATGACGGTCGCGACGAGGCAGGCGCGCAGGGCGAGCGTGCGCAGGAACAGCGGCACTCCGTCTCCCGCGCTGTGCGCGATGCCGGCGAGCCGCGGGCGCACGGACGCGCCTTCCGCGCGCGACCACAGGATCGCGGGTACGGTGAGGAAGATTCCCATGAACCATTGCGCGATGAGCGTGGCCGCGCCGGAACCGGCGATGCCCCAGCCGAGCGCGATGACGAACAGGATGTCCAGCAGCGTGTTGACGATCGCGCCGGCGATGGCGGCGATCAGGGTGATGCGGACTTTCTGGAGTCCGCGGAAGATGCCGTTCGCCGCGTAGACGAGCAGCATGCCTGGCAGGCCGAAGACGATCGCGTCGAGATAGCGTTCCGCCTCGTCGAGGACGGGGCCTTCCGCACCGAGTGCGGCGCACAGCGGCCGTCCGGCGAGGAACAGGATGACGGACACGACGACGCCGATGCCGAGCGCCAGCCACATGCCGTCGATGCCGGCTTCGAGGCCTTCGCGCCGGCGGCCCGCGCCGATGAGCCGCGCCACCTGCGAGGTGGTGCCGTAGGCGAGGAACACGCACAGTCCGACGGTGGTGAGGACGATCGTCGATCCGATGGACAGGCCGGCGAGCGAGGCTTCGCCGAGATGGCCGACGATGGCCGTGTCGATGAGGATGAACGCGGGTTCGGCGATGAGCTGCCCAAACGTCGGAATCGCCAGCGCCGCGATCCGCGCGGTGTTACGGCGGGTGTCCGGGAGCGGGGAGGTTTCGGAGTCGCCGGTGTCGGCGCTGCGGCGGTCGGAGTTGCCGGTGTCGGTGGTCATCTCGTGCTCCTGCTCGTCGTCGGTCGTTTCCGCCCGTCCACTGTAGTCGAGGGGATTCCAGCCTCCCGGCTCCCCTTGTCAGGGGAGCTGTCTCATAAGGCCGGGGAGCGGCGTCCCCTCCCTACTCTGGCTCCCCTTGTCAGGGGAGCTGTCGGCGTAGCCGACTGAGGGGTAGTAGCCGGCTGCGCCGGCGTGGCGCAGCCCCGTTCACCCTCCGTTCGCACGCGATTCCGACGCTGTTACCACGGTGTTACGTGTCGCGCAAGCCGGTGTCCATGGGTGGGAAAGTAATCCACACGTTATCCCCAAGTTATCCACCAAGTTATCCCCATAGTGTGGATAACTCAGTGGATTTCCACCGCCAAAACCGGCCGAAAATGTGGATAACTTTTTCTTATCCACAGCGTCATTCGGCGTGTCGCGGTGTGGCGGCGGCGGATTGTGGACAACCCGGTGGATAACCACCCGTTCTCCCACATCTAGTTGTGGACAACCCCCTCATGCTCCATATCTATGGTGGATAACCGCAGACGGCCGCGGTGGATAACCACAATGGGACCGCCCCTTCCCTGCTCCCCCTTCAGGAGGAGCTGTCGCGCAAAGCGCGACTGAGGGGGTGTCCGAAAAGCGGCCAACACGGTCCCCACACAAAACGAAAGGCCCGGCCGATGGGGGCCGGGCCTTTCGCGAAGGAGAGAGGAAGAAGAAAGAAGGTGTTCAGTTATCGTTATGGGGACGGGAAGAAGGGAAACGTCCTCGCCGGTCCGCTTCCGCCAGCCTCCGATGATGGACTTCATCGGTTCGGGCTTCCGTTCGCCGGTGATTACATATAACCGCGCGAACCTCAACGCAACGATGCGAAAACCTTGGAACACCATGGCAATCCCCAGGGGATACGCCGACGACGCCCGTGTCGGGGCTCCCGGAGACCGGCGCGCGGCCCGGAATGCCGGCAATCCCCGCGTGTCCGCATGGTGGCGTGGGTTCGCGGGCGGTTCACGCCGCTCCTTATAATCATTGCGTTTACGTAGCATATGCGGCAAACGCTCCCGTCCCACGAGAGGGCGGGAGGCAGCGGAAGAAGATTGGATAGCAGTGGCTCTCATCGTGCAGAAGTACGGCGGCTCGTCGGTCGCCGATACCGATTCGATCAAACGTGTGGCCAAGCGCGTCGTCGAAACGAAGAAAAAAGGCAACAAGGTCGCCGTGGTCGTCTCCGCGATGGGCGACACCACCGACGATCTCATCGATCAGGCGCTGAGCATCGACTCCAACCCGCCGGAGCGCGAGATGGACATGCTGATGACCGCCGGCGAACGCATCTCCATGAGCCTGCTCGCCATGGCCATCCACGCGGAAGGCAGCCGCGCCCACTCATTCACCGGACAGCAGGCCGGCTTCTTCACCGACGCCCGCTACGGTGCCGCCCACATCAAAGCCGTCAAGCCGGACCGCGTGAAGAACGCGCTCTCCCTCGGCGACGTCGCCATCGTCGCCGGCTTCCAGGGCATCAACGCGAAGGGCGACGCGACCACGCTCGGCCGCGGCGGCTCCGACACGTCCGCCGTCGCGCTCGCCGTCGCGCTCGGCGCCGACATCTGCGAGATCTACACCGACGTGGACGGCATCTTCACCGCCGACCCGCGCATCGTGCCCACCGCGCGACGCATCCCGTACGCCGGCTACGACGCGATCCTCGAAATGGCGTCGTGCGGCTCGAAGGTGCTCGCGCTGCGCTGCGTCGAATACGCGCAACGATTCAACATGCCGCTGCACGTGCGCTCCTCCTTCTCGCACCGTCCCGGCACGCTCGTCGTGCCCGAGGGCGTCGACCCGCGCAGCCTGCCGAACATCGACTGACGCGACGCGACATCACGATCGAACAGTAACGCAACGAAACGTAACGAAACCGAAAGCGACATCATCACCATGAGCGAGAACAACGACAACAAATCGATGGGCGACCTGTTCCCCGACCTCGGACCGGAGGCTCCGGTCATCTCCGGCATCGCGCACGACCGCAGCGAGGCGCTCGCCACCGTGCGCGGCGTGCCGAACGAGCCGGGCATGGCCGCGAAGGTGTTCACCGAGCTGGCCGCCGCCGGCATCAATGTGGACATGATCGTGCAGGCCGGCTCCTCCGCCGGCACCGCCGACATCTCCTTCACCGTGCCGGAGGCCTCCGTCAAGGCCGTCGAAAGCGCGCTGCTCGACGCGCATGAGGCGCTCGACTACAAGTCCTTCGATGTCGATCCGAACGTCGGCAAGGTCGCGGTCGTCGGCGTCGGCATGAAGACCCACTCGGGTCTCGCCGCCAAGTTCTTCCAGGCGCTGAGCGACAAGGGCATCAACGTGCTGATGATCTCCACCTCCGAGATTCGCATCGCCGCGCTCGTGCCGCTCGACCAGCTCAACGAGGCCGTCAAGGCCCTCCACACCGCCTACGGCCTCGACGCCGACAAGGTGGAAGCCGTGGTCTACGGCGGCACCGGTAGGTGATCGACGGGTAAGGTTCAGATTCGGCATGTGACACCAGTGGGTGCCCGTGTCGTGGATTCGTAAAGAGTTGCGTCCTCTTCGCTATTGCGGGGAGGACGTTTTCTTATTGCGCTAGAGTGTGCGGGGCACGGTGAGGGAGTGCGTTGGGCTGGCTGACTCGTCAAAGGAGTGAATGGAAGTAACAGTTACATCATAGAATATGTGTTGTTAGGGGTGAGATGATATGTCGGATTTAAAAAATGAAGTCAAAGAAGTTATTATAACTGCAATACTTTCGACTATCTTGGGTCTTGTATGTACTAGCGGTTGGGATTTGGCTACGGGTGTGCTTCAGCAACGTGCTAATGCAGAGGAATTATTTAGTGGGCTATCGCAGACTAGTATTACAAATCTGTACGCAGTGACTTCCAGTAATGCGTCGGCTGGTAGTGTAGCTGCAACATATGCCGATATTGTTACCCGTATTGTAAAAGCGTCGTATGATGCAAAAAATACTTCATATGGAGATACGTTGCAAGGTGTCTCAAACGGTTCGGCAAAAGAGTCTAGTGTTTTACCTTTTTCCGAGCCTGAGATACATTTCTGCTACCCACGGCTTGATACTTTACCTGACAAATGTATGACTATTGATCATTTCACATTCGATACGAAAAACAAGGTGACGGGTTTTGCGATGAATGGTACTCCTGTTGGCAATCTTGTTCTTTCGTCCCACATTGACAAGAATCAAACCATGGGTGAGTCCAATTTGAAAGCTGCCTACGGTGGGGCGATTATCGATCCTGATTTTCGGCATGCCACGAATGCCCTTGTGTTTTCTGCCAGTGACCAGAATCGTCAGCAAAACATCTTTTTGGATACTGATTCCATTAGTTTATTTAACAAGAAAGTACAGAAGGCGGAAGGGGCATATGCTATCCCGTCTGTCGTGCCGAACTACTCGCATGTTACCGCCGCTATACGTATGAATACCGCCGGTGAAGGGTTTGTCATGTTTTCATCTAAGCTGCATAAATTTAATGATGAAAACGTGAAATCTTATGCGGATATTAAGGATTCCGCAAAGTCAGAAAACTGGATTAATCTTAACTGGTCTCAATGGTGATTCTATCGTCACCAGTCCTTGGCGAGGAGGAATTCGTCGATGCGGCGGTGTTCGATGCCGTTGCGAGGGCGCAGGATCGGGTCCATCGATACCACGGTCTTCGGATAGTTGTCAGGAACGTCCTTGAATGCACCGAACTCGCGTTCCGCGGTCTTGTCGCTGTCGATGAGATACGTCACCTGCACGTATCGGCGATGGTCACCCTTGTCGAAAACGAAGTCGACCTCCTTGCCATTGACCGCTCCCACCGAGACCGCATATCCGCGGCGCAGTCCCTCCATGGCTACCATGTTCTCCAGCACGCCTTGAATCTGCGTCGTGCCATCGCCGACGATCGCGCCGCGCAACCCATGGTCGGCCACATAGTATTTCTGCAGGGTCTTCAGCACCTGCTTGCCGACCAGATCGGTGCGGTTCATACGTTTCAGCAGGAACGCCTCACGGCAGTATTCGAGATAGTTGATGACCGTCTGAGGGCTCACATCGATGCGTTCCGCCTTGAGATATGCGGCGATGGCGCTGGAGGACAGCATGTTGCCCGTGTTCTGCATCGCGAACATGACGATGCGCTCCAGCAGTGCGACATCGCGGATTCTGTGGCGGCGGACCACGTCGCGAAGCACCACGGAACGGTAGATGTCCGTCAGATAGGTGCGTCGGCTTTCCTCATCCCAGTTGCCGGTGGCGACGAACGGCATACCACCCTCACGCAGGAACGCGTCGAAGGAATCATCCCCGTGGATTTGCCGCCGGGCGTCGGCGAATTCGGCATAGCCGAACGGGAACACCTCGAACTGCACGTAGCGACCGCCCAGATATGTGGCGAGCTCGCCGGACAACAACGTGGAGTTCGAACCGGTGATGGTCACGTCGGCCTTCGTGGTCGCGCGCAGGGAGTTGACGATTTTCTCGAACCCACGCACCTCCTGTACTTCATCGAGGAAGACGTATGGCGTGCCCTTGACGGCATCGATCCGCTCCATGAGATACGGGTAGAGCACGTCGGGGTCGTGGTACTTGGCAAGGGCGTAGTCCTCGAAGTTCATTGAGATGAACTGGTCTGGGCTGCATCCCTCGGCTATGAGCCGGCGCTGGATGAGCCGCAGCATGTCCGATTTGCCGCTGCGTCGCAGGCCGACCAGCACCTTGATGACGTCGTCGGTGCCCACGAACGGCATGATGCGGTCGAGATACCGGGGCCGATCAATCAAAGGTCTGCTTTCTTGCATGAAAGAAAGTATATAACAGTCTCAAGAATTCTTCTTTCATGAAAGAAGAATTACAGAAATCATGATTGATTTCTTCCATGGAGGAAGAATTTCGGCCAGGGTGAGACGTTTGTACCACACGAGATTGCAGGTGGTGTTGCGTGGCGCGGGGTGTGCCACGCGAGTTCCGCCACTCTGGGACGCTGTCCACGTAGTGGATGCGTTATCGACTTGAAAAAATTTTCAAGTAGGATGTGGCGCATTCGGGGGCGGAAGGGAGTATCGACGTCCGCACCCGGAGAGCGCACGGCATCAGCCGTCGCTCGACATACGTGAGGAGAACCATGAAGAACACCATCCGGGCCAGGGCGCTCGCGATCGTCGCCGCGGTGGCGACGCTTGCGTCGATGTCCCTGACCGCGACCACGGCGCTCGCCGCCGAGCGGACCGCCGCGGGCGCGAAGACCGCCGCGGACGCCGGCGCGACCGCCGGCACCGGCGCAGGCTCGTTCGCCGACCAGTTCGGCTGGAAAAACGATCTCAACGCGCCCGACTCCATCATCAAGTCCGACAAGGGCGGCGACGCCGACATCGTCTACGACGCGCAGAAGGCATCCGACAACCAGCTGACCCTCGACCCGTCGTCCATCGAACGCTACGCCTACTGGAACAGCTGCGTCACCGCCACCGGCACCGGCTTCGCCGCCGGCGAGCAGGTGGACTTCACCGACATCTCGCCGACCGGCAAGACCCAGGGCTATGGTCCGTACACCGCCGACGACAACGGCAAGGTCACCGGCAAGCTGTGCGCCGGTTCGCAGGACACCGAAATCGGCGCGCACGCCATCAAGGCCGTCGGCCGCACCAGCAAGACCATCGCCGACGCCACCCTGCAGGTCACCGCCAACGCGCGCGAGACCGCGAAGATCACCATCGAGAACGGCGATCTGACCCAGGACCAGTTCATCGACCAGAAGATCCGCATCCGCGCCGAAGGCTATTCGCCCAACACCCGTCTGTCGGTCCTGCTGGAAGGCCCGGACGGTTCGATCATGAACCTCGCCGACACCGCCCACATCCGCACCGATGCGGATGGCGTGTACACCGACGCCCTGCAGTCCAACAGCGTGAACTATCCGGCCGGCACCTGGTACCTGTCCATCCAGGACCTGTCCGGCACCGGCATCTACGCGATGACCTCGTTCACCATCAAGCCCGGTAAGGAACGCCACCAGAGCAAGACGGTCGAACTGCGCTCCACGAAGCTCACGGCCGACGACCTCACCAAGAACGGCATGACGATGACCATGAAGGACTTCGGCGCCTTCGACGCGTTCGACGTCTACATGAAGCTGCCGAACCTCCAGGAAGGTCTCGTCGGCACCGCCCGCGCGAACGGCAACGGCGAATATACGAACGTCCTGACCGTCAATTCCGCCATTCTGGGCGAGTACACGGTCACCGCGCGCTCCCGCACCACCGGCGACTATGCACAGAAGACCTTCATCGTGACCGATGATTCCGGCAATTACCCGCAGCCCATCGAGGCGAGCATCACCCCCGACAAGGTCTCCAAGGAGGACTTCGGCCCCGAAGGCAAGGGCGTGACCGTCTCGATGAAGAACGTGCCGGAGAACTACAACGGCACCATCACCGTGCTCAACTCGAAGATGAACCTGCAGCGTCTGGCCGATCCGAGCGTCGAGGACGGTTCCGGCAACTTCATGGTCTTCGTCAACCGCAAGGACGACGGCACCATCACGTATGCCGCGAAGCTCGCCGCCGAACCGGTCGACGATGTGTACAACATCCAGATTACCATCACGGGCGGCGGCCATTACGAGCGCGACATCACCGTCGGCGACCCGAAGACTGACGGCACCGGCGACGGCGCCGACGCGAACAACGACGACACCGCCGGCCAGCCCGAGCAGGGCGGCCAGGTCTCCGAGGATATGGTGAAGGTCTCCGGCACCATGTCCGCGTTCATCCAGATCAAGGGCGCCAGCGCGCTCGACCAGAAGCTCGCCGCCGAATCCGAGCTCGGCCGCGCCCGCGTCTCCGACAAGGCCAAGGAGAAGCGATCCACCGGCATCGCCAACGGCCAGGCCGACAAGGCCGAGAAGACCTCCGACGCCGTCTTCGACCAGCTCAAGGCGCTCGACCCGAACGCGAGCAGGCTGTACACGGCCTCCTACAGCGTTCCCGGCGTCGCCGTCCGCGCCGACGCCGCCGCGCTGAACACGCTGGCCGGCCAGTCGAACGACATCGTCAAGGTGTCGCCGATCGTCCAGCGTTTCGCGACCACCGCCGATACCCAGACGACCACGACCACCCAGTCCACCACCGCCTCCGCCGCCGAACCCGCCAACGCGAACAACGACACGATCGTCAACGCGCGCAAGACGTGGGTGAAGACCGGCAAGACCGGCAAGAACGTGAACATCGCGATCATCGACACCGGCATCGACTACACGCACGTGGACTTCGGCGGCACCGGCAATCCGATCGCCTACCGCACGGCGCAGTCGTACACCACCGACCCGCTCACCGACCCGTACCTGAAGACGCTGATCGACCCGGCCAAGTACAAGGGCGGCTACGACTTCGCCGGTGCCACGTACAACGCCAACTCGTCGGCCGCCGACACCGTCTACAACCCGTTCCCGACCCCGGACGCCAACCCGATCGACGGCCCCGGCGGCGGCCACGGCACCCACGTGGCCGGCACGGCCGCGGGCTACGGCGAGAACGCCGACAAGACCACGTTCAAGGGCGACTACACGAAGCTCACCGACGACGATCTGCAGAAGATGGAGATCGGACCGGGCGCGGCCCCCGAAGCCGGCATCTACATGCTCAAGGTCTTCGGCGACAACGGCGGCGCGACCGACGTGACCGGCGCCGCCCTCGACTGGGTGGCCGAGAAGCTGGCCAACAACGTCGACATCGACGTCGTGTCCATGTCGCTCGGCACCGCGTACGGCGCGATCGACGACCCAGACAGCGCCAAAATCGAGAAGATCGCCTCCTACGGCACCCTGTCCATCGCGGCCGCCGGCAACGACGGCGACATCACCGACATCGGCGGCAGCCCGGCCTCCACGCCGAGCGCGCTCGCCGTGGCCGCCAGCCAGTCCGGCGGCTCCCGCCAGGACGCCATCAAGGTGGACGCCCCGAACGACCTCGCCGGCCAGTACGCGGGCCAGTACTCGCAGTACTTCCCGCAGGTCACGCCGATCTACTCCGTCACCGGCAAGGTCGTCAAGGTCGCCGATCCGGACAACCTGACCGGCTGCTCGCCCTACTCCGATGAGGACGCCGCCCGCGTCAAGGGCAACATCGCCTACGTCGAATGGGACGACAGCAACGTGCTGTGCGGTTCCGGCACGCGTTTCGACAACGCGTACAACGCAGGCGCGGCCGGCATCGTCTTCGCCTCGCAGGGCGACGTGCTGGAAAGCGGCATCGCCGGCAACTACTCCATCCCCGGCTTCCAGATGACCAAGACCACGGCCGACAAGCTCAAGCCGGCGCTCGACGCGGGCACGCTGGAGATCACCCTCTCCTCCGACTACGCGCACACGGTCAAGGCCAACTACCCGTCCTCCGCGGATACCATCGCCTCGTTCACGTCGCGCGGCGTGCACGGCTCGTATGACGGCACCGCCAAGCCCGACGTGGCCGCGCCCGGCGTGGGCGTCGTCTCCGCGGGCAACGGCACCGGCACCGAACTGGCGATCATGTCCGGCACGTCGATGGCCACGCCGCTCACCTCCGGCGTCGCGGCGCTCGTCCTCGAGGCGCACTCCGATTGGTCCGGCCCGTCCAAGGCCACGAACCTCAAGGCGCAGCTGATCAACACCGCCGCGCACGACGTGACCACCGCCGGCGACGCCACCGGCAAGGGCAAGACCGCCTACGGACCGCTGCGCGTCGGCTCCGGCCGCATCGACGCCTACGCCGCCGTGAACAACGACGTGCGCGTCGCCGCCGCCGACGACATCGAAGGCGTGACCGCGTCCTTCGGCATCGTCCAAGTCGGCAAGGCCGGCGTCACGCAGTCGAAGAAGCTGACCGTCACCAACGATTCCGACGTCGCGCGCACCTACAAGGTCGCCTACGCGGCCCGCACCGAGACGCCGGGCGTGACCTACACGCTCGACAAGTCGGAGGTCACCGTGGCCGCCCACGGTACGGCCGACGTCATCGTGACGCTGAACATCCCGGACGCCGCGAAGCTGCGCCATACGCTCGACAAGACGATGGACGCGAAGGTCGGCGGCCTCGACCGCTCCTACGTGACCGACGTGACCGGCGTCGTGACGTTCACCCCGGTGAGCGACGGCGACCAGAGCGACGGCACCGCCGAACAGAACGGCGCGTTCCCGCTGCGCGTGTCCGTCGTGGCCGCGCCGAAGCCCGTCACCGAGACGACCACCGAGATCGCCTTCGCCGACGCGGACGCCAAGCAGGGCGAGCTCAAGGTCTCCGGCCACGGCGTGAACCAAGGCGACGGCTCCGAAGCCTACGTGGGCCGTCTGGGCGCGTTCCAGCTGGGCGCGACCGACCCGGTCGACGTGTACGGCAACGAGCAGGACCTCACCGCCAAGCGCAGCATCAGTGCGGCCGACATCCGCGCGGTGGGCGCCGCCACGACCGCCCCGCAGCTCGACGATCCGTCGCAGGGATACCTCGCGTTCGGCATCCAGACCCAGCAGAGCTGGTCCCGCCTCGGCACCACCGTGTTCCCGGTCGTCTACTTCGACGTGAGCGGCGACGGCCGCCCCGACTTCGTGACCACCGTGAGCACCAGCCCGTACGGTTCCAGCGCGGACACCGTGTATGCGGTCACCTCCGACGTGGCGTCGAACAGCCTCGCGGACATCGAGCCCATCGACGACGCGTCGATCTCCGACTCGAACACGCTGGTGCTGCCCGTCAAGCTCGCCAACCTCGGCTACACGGCGACCACCACGGCCACGACGATCCGCTACCAGGTCTCGATGCAGTCGATCTACGCCGCGCATGACGACGCCGACGCGAACTACCGCAAGGACTACGTCGCCGACACCGCATCCCAGGCCACGTTCGACGTGTACCACCCGGACCTGTGGTTCGGCGAGGCCGACGGCCAGGCGAACGGCACGTTCCTGCAGGAGGACAAGGCCGGCACGATCGCCGCGCATCGTGGCGAATCCGCGACCGCCAAGGACGCCAAGGCGCTCGTCCTGCACCTGCGCGGCGCCGTCCCGGACACCACCGGCTCCGCCCCGACCATCGACACGCCCGCCGTGAACGATGGCGGCCAGAAGCCCGCCACGACCGACAAGTCGAAGCTCGAGGACGCCATCGCCAAGGCCGAGAAGCTGAACGCCGCCGACTACGAGTCCGCCTCGTGGAACGCGCTGACCGCCGCGCTCGAATCCGCGAAGCGCGTGAACGCCGACGCGAACGCCCGGCAGAACCAGATCGACGACGCGACGGCCGCGCTGCTCGCTGCGATCGACGGTCTGCGCAAGGCCGGTCCCGGCGACCAGCACGGCGGCGAAGGCATCGTCACCGGCGGTGACGCGGATACGGCAGGCAGGCTCCCGATCACGGGCGCCGGCATCGCCGCCCTCATCATCATCGCGACGATGCTCGCGATCGCCGGTGCGAGCGTCGCGAAATCGCATTCCGGCAACGGCACCGCACGTCACGGTGCCAAGTGACGCTCCCGGCGTCCCGCCATCCCGCGTTCACGCGTGACGCGTGCGAAGCACGCCACGCGTGAACCGGGAATTCCCGAAAACCGCCTATCCGCCGCGTTCCGGCGTTCCGGTCGCGCATCACGCGCGCACCGCTACAATGGACGCGGACAGATAGGCGGTTCTTCATGGAAGCGATACGACACGACGCCGCACACGACGACGCGACGTCACCCGACACCACGCGATCCGGCGCATCCGATGCCGGCGATTCCACCGATACCAGCGTTTCCACTGATACCCACGTTCCCACCGATACCAGCGTTCCCATGGATTTCCCCGCCGAATTGAAGATCACCGATCCCGACGTCATCTCGATGCTGTCGAACCCCACACGACTGCTCGTGCTCGAGGAACTGTACGACCGCCAGGAACCGCGCACGGCCACGCAGCTGTCGCAGCTGGCCGGCGTCTCGCCCAGTTCGATGAGCTACCATCTGCGCCTGCTCGGCAAGGCCGGACTGATCCGCCGCGCCGACGACGACGGCGTGCGCCGGCGCGAGATGCCGTGGCGCGCGGCCGCGAAGAGCTTCAGTTTCGCTGTGAGCGCGCAACCCGATCCGATGGTGCGCATGCGGTTGATGGACGGCATCCTGCGTGCGTTGCGCATGCGCATCGGCGCGGTCATGGACGCCAGCGCCGCCGTGCCGATCGAGGAGCGGCGCGAACGCTACCCGTACACGCCGCTGAGCACCGGCAACCTCATTCTCGACCGGGACGAACTGCTGCAGGTGCAGCGGGAGATCTGGGCGGTGTGGGAGCGTTACGAGAAACTCAGCGAGAAGCGGAACGCCGCCGACTACGATTATCGGATCGCCTACACGTGGTCGTGCCTGCCGCTGGACCCGGACGCGAAGGCCCGCGCCTCGGACGGAGCCGATGGCGCGCGCCTTGACGGGTCTTCGCGGGGTTGAGGGCGCGGGGGAGACGAATGCGTCTGCTCCCGCTGCCGCCGCTACTGCTTCGTGACTACTTCTTCGTGATGTAGCCGAGGGCCTTGAGCATCTCGGCGCATTCGAGCGCGCCGCCGGCGGCGCCACGCAGCGTGTTGTGGGCGAGGCCGACGAACTTCCAGTCGAAGATCGAATCCTCGCGCAGGCGGCCGATCGAGACGCCCATGCCGCCCTCGTAGTCCACGTCCAGCTTGACCTGCGGGCGGTCGTCCTCGGTCAGGTACTGGATGAAGTGCTTCGGCGCGTGCGGCAGGCCGAGACGGGCCGCCTCCGACGTGTAGTTGACGAGACGGTCGACGAGCTCCTCCTTCGTCGCCTTCTTGCCGAAGTTGATGAACACGGTCGCGGTGTGGCCGTCGAGCACGGGCACGCGGATGCACTGCGACGTGATGCGCAGCGGACCGTCGAACGGGACAATCTCGCCCTTCGCGTCGTCCACGTGGCCGAACACCTTGAGCGGCTCCTTCTCGCTCTTCGCCTCCTCGCCGGAGATGAACGGGATGATGTTGCCCACCATCTCGGGCCAGTCCTTGAACGTCTTGCCCGCGCCGGAGATCGCCTGGTAGGTGCTCACGACCACCTCGCGCGGCTCGAATTCCTTCCACGCGGCCAGTGCCGGCGTGTACGCCTGGATCGAGCAGTTCGGCTTGACGGCGATGAAGCCGTGCGTCGTGCCGAGACGCTTGCGCTGATGCTCGATCACCGCGAAATGCTCCGGGTTGATCTCCGGCACGACCATCGGCACGTCCGGAGTCCAGCGATGCGCGCTGTTGTTCGAGACGACCGGCGTCTCCGTCTTCGCGTACCGCTCCTCGATCGCGCGGATCTGGTCCTTCGGCATGTTCACCGCGGAGAACATGAAATCGACGCCCTCGGCGACCTTCTCGGCCTCGTCGCCGTCGACCACCGTCATGTGCTTGACGTATTCCGGCATCGGCGCTTCCATCTTCCAACGGTCGCCGACCGCCTCCTCATACGTCTTGCCGGCGGAATGCGCGGACGCGGCGAGCGTCGTCACCTCGAACCACGGATGGTTCTCCAGCAGCGTGATGAAACGCTGGCCGACCATGCCGGTCGCGCCGAGCACGCCGACCTTCAGTTTTTCGGACATAGCAAACCCCTTGGGTGAGATGGATGGGCGATTACACACGTGAATCTCCATTCTACGGAACTGCCCGGGGCGCGGCATACGCGTTTCCGCATGATGGCCTGCGCGCGGTACGGTGGTGCGGTACGCCGTGGCGCGCGGTACGCTAGGAGGCATGTCGATTGCATCTCAGGAAGCGCGCAAACAGCTTGACCGGATCGTGGCGTTGGGGTACCCGGATGTGGCGGATATGAGCGCCGCGGCGTTCCGCGCGCTCGCGAACCCGCTCATCGAGGCGTTGGAACATTCCGATCTCGGTACGAACATCCTGCTGGTGCCGACGCGCGAGCTCGTCTCGCCGGAGTCGCTGATCGCGCGAACCTCCATCTACCGCATGGCCGGCTTCACGACGATGCCGCCGCGCGACATCGCCAGCTTCCTGCCGCAGGACGGCTTCGAGCCGCCGGAAGGCCCGTTCTACCTGGTCGTCGACCCGCATACCGGCACCTGCTATGTGAACCGCGAGCCGGACGTGGCGCGCAAGCTCATCGACTCGGACGAGCGTCTGCCGCTCACGTTGGAGGAGGGCCTCGCGATCGCCACGCAGCACCCGGAATGGCTGCTCGAGAAGAACGGCTTCAACCTGCTCGGATCGCGTTCCGCCGACGGCCGCGTGCCGAGCATCTGGATGAGCCAGAACGCGCCGCGCCTGGGCGCGGTCTGGCCGAACTCCCGCCACACCTGGCTCGGCAACGCCTACTGCATCGCCCGGCGAGGCGTGAGCCTGTTCATCTGAGGGAGGACCCCCTCAGTCGGCCGGAGACTGACAGCTCCCCCTGAAGGGGGAGCAAGCCCCCTTTTTATCGCCTGCCGCGATTGCGGAAGGCGGTTTTCGTCAGCCAGTAGACGCCGGCGCCGATGAGCGCGGCGATTGTGGCGAATACTTCGGGGCGACGCAGCTCGTTGCGCACGGTGGCGCTGTCGGTCACGCAATGGTCCTCGAACCACACGCGCAGCTCGTTGCCGGAGTAGCGGCCGACCAGGTCGCCCCACGTGAGCATGTGCGTCACGTAGTCGGCCGGATTCTCCTCGTGGAATTCGAACAGACGGATGCCGCGGTGGCGTGACTTCGGCCCGTAGCATTCGAATCCGCAGGTCGGCGCATACCCGAGGTCGATGCCGTCCGCATGCCCGACGAACGCGTTCTTGTGGTCATGGCCGCAGAACAGCGCGAAATAGCCGCCGGCCTCGCGCATCGCGTCGACCTCGCCCACGTTCTCGTCGGCGCATCCGATGGCCTCGCCGAGCCGCGAGCCGGGTAGACACTTGGATTCGTCGAGCACGTAGCAGCGTCCCGCGTGCGTGCGTGCGCCCTCCACCGCGTTCGGCGTCCAGGCGGGCACCTCCTTCAACACGTCGTAGAACTCCTGCGGCGGGATGTGCTGGAACGCGATCGTCGGCACCGGTCTGCCGTCGCCGTTGCGATCGCGCATCGCGGCCTGCGAGGACTTTATCCACGCGATCGCCTCGGGCGAGGGGGTGCCGTAGCCGTCGGAGTCGGCGAGGTCGAGGCGGCGCGGGTTCGCCGCGTACAGCGGGTATTGCGCGTCGCGTTCGGCGGGCGTGTTCCGGTCCGCGTAATCACCGGAATCGATCATCGTGACGCTCATCGCGATGCGCCCCGATCCGTCGGACGCCTCGATCGGCATCGCGAACGTGCCCGGTCCGAACGCGAGCCCGTCAGCGTCCGACGCCGCGGCGTCCGGGTTCATGCATCCGGGGAATTCGCGGTAGATGCCGTCCTGCTCGTCGGTGAGCACGCCGCATTGGAAGTCATGGTTGCCGTAGGTCGCGGCGAACGGGACGCCCGCGTTCATCACCGGGCCGAGGAACGCGGCGAACGTGGCGCGCACCTTGCGTCGCGTGTCGTCCATGAGCTCGTCGAGCGTGACGACGTCGTCGACGGGCGGCACGCTCGGGTCGCGGCGTTGCGCCATGCGCCGCCGCACGCCCTGCAGTTTCGCCTCGATCTCGGTGATGAGGCGGACGCGCGCGCCCGGGTTCTCGCCTCGGCGGCGCAGGAACGTGTCGATGTACGCGGGGTCGTAGCCGCGGATCTGGTCGCCGGTGAAGACGACGAGATCGGGGTCGGCGACGTGGATCGCCTCCTCGATGAGACGGATCGTGTCCTTGTCGACCTCCGGCTTGTCCTGGATGTCGGCCATCTGCAGCACGCGGAACGTGCCATCCTTGCGAAAACGCAGTGTCATGGCACTCATGCTAGTCGTTTTTGGAACCGGCGAGGCGTTGGGACGCGGCGTAGGTAGGATGGGGGATTGCGCATGTTACATGCGCGTAAACGGATATACGCCGGGAATTCCGGCGGAAATGGCCGCCGGGAGACGGCCACGCACCAAGCAAAGGAGGAACGATGGGTCAGGATCAATCATCGGTATTCGATCTCGCGGCGGTCGCCGCAGCGTCCAACGGAGGGAACAACGACCCGCTGCTGCCTCCCGCGCGCTTCATCGGCGACCCGCAGAAGCCGAGCAAGATGCCGTACAACAAGTACGTCGCCTACGACAAGCAGGTGCCGTTCGACTACCCGGAGCGCACCTGGCCGGGTAAGAAGCTCCAGCGCGCGCCCCGCTGGTGCTCCGTCGACCTGCGCGACGGCAACCAGGCGCTCGTCAACCCGATGGACTCCGAGCGCAAGCTGCGCTTCTGGAACCTGCTCGTCTCCATGGGCTTCAAGGAGATCGAGGTGGGCTTCCCGTCCGCCTCCGAAACCGACTTCGACTTCATCCGCATGCTCATCGAGCGTGAGCTGATCCCGGACGACGTCACCATCGTCGTGCTCACCCAGTGCCGCGAGCACCTGATCCGCCGCACCTACGAGGCGCTCAAGGGTGCCAAGCGCGCGGTCGTCCACTTCTACAACTCCGTCTCCGTGCTGCAGCGCGAGGTCGTGTTCCGCAAGAACAAGGCGGAGATCAAGAAGCTCGCCACCGACGCGGCCGAGCTGTGCAAGAGCCTTGAGGGCGAGGCCAAGGGCATCGACCTCTACTACGAGTACTCGCCGGAATCGTTCACCGGCACCGAGCCGGAGTACGCCGTCGAGGTGTGCAACGCGGTCATCGACGTCATCAAGCCGACGCCCGAGCACCCGATGATCATCAACCTGCCGGCCACCGTCGAGATGACCACGCCGAACGTGTTCGCCGACGAGGTCGAGTACGTCTCCACCCACCTGCAGGATCGCGACTCCATCGTGCTGTCCCTCCACCCGCACAACGACGAGGGCATGGGCGTGGCCGCCACCGAGCTGGCCGTGCTCGCCGGCGCCGACCGCGTCGAAGGCTGCCTGCTCGGCAACGGCGAGCGCACCGGCAACGTCGACCTCGTCACGCTGGGCCTCAACCTGCTCACGCAGGGCGTCGACCCGCAGATCGACTACTCGAACGTGCCGGAGATCCGCAAGACCGTCGAATACTGCAACCAGATCAAGATCTCCGAGCGCCACCCGTACGCAGGCAACTTCGTGTTCACCGCGTTCTCCGGCTCGCACCAGGACGCCATCAAGAAGGGCCTCGAAGCCCGTCAGGTGGCCGCCGACCGCGCCGGCGCGAACCTCGACGACTTCGTCTGGCTCGTGCCGTACCTGCCGATCGACCCGAAGGACATCGGCCGCACGTACGAGGCGATCATCCGCGTCAACTCGCAGTCCGGCAAGGGCGGCATGGCGTACCTGCTCAAGACGAACCACAACCTCGACCTGCCGAAGCGCCTGCAGGTGGAGTTCGACAAGATCGTGCAGAAGTACGCGGACGACACGAAGAAGGAAGTCAAGGACGAGGACATCTGGCGCCTCTTCAAGGACGAGTACCTGCCGGTCGAGCAGTCGGGCATGACCGCCGCCGGCGTGGTCGTCGGCGACACGCACGACGAGACGCTCGCCCCGTGGGGCCGCCTCAAGCTGCTCAAGGTGTCCGTCTCCTCCGGCGAGGACGGCTCCGACACCGTGCTCAAGGCGAAGGTCCTCGACCGCGGCATCAACGTCGGCAAGGACGAGGAGCAGGTGCGCGAGGTCTCCGGCATCGGCAACGGCCCGATCGCCGCGTTCCTCAACGCGCTCGCCAACTTCGGCATCGAAGCCTCCGTGATGGACTACGTGGAGCACACCATGTCCGTCGGTACGGACGCGATGGCCGCCTCCTACGTCGAATGCCAGGTGGGCGAAGATGCGGACGCGCAGATCATCTGGGGCGTCGGCATCGACTCCTCGATCATCACCAGCTCGCTCAAGGCGATCATCTCCGCGATCAACCGCGCCAACGCCGGCCGTCGCTGAGACGCATGAAATGGCCCCCTCTGATGAACCGCACCCTGATTGTTGGACTGAAGTAATTCGGATTCGATGATTGGAGGTGCGGTTTCTCATGTCCGGGAATCGCAGGCGTCGTTATGACGATGGTTTCATGCGGCTCGTCGTTGGTGTCTTCCATGAGGGCCATGGCTATAAGGCCGCGGCGCGCCGGCTTGGCG